>NZ_DAMDQC010000166.1:0-9503 GCF_032082325.1 Pantoea sp. CTOTU50773
GTACGGCGGCAAGATGAATGACTGTCCACTCCACTCTCTATGAAAAGAACGCGGCATAACAATAATTAAAATAAATTCTCGTTCGCAGAGAATAAAAAATGCCAAAGCGTAAAGAAATGAAAATCCCGCATAACAAAATAAACCTTATGCCAGAATAGGCGCGTGTTTCACTACCGAGGACAATTATTCATCCACATCGACGAAAAGCAACAACGTGGATAAGTTGTAAAATTATGGACAAAATATTCGCCCCAATGATGGCTATTTCTACTGACCTTCCTGCACTCTTCCACTGCTCGATCTGCGACCAGCACTGGCGCTTCGCGCTTTAGCGCCACACTCTCCTTATTTAAAAATATTCTTAAAATTTCACATGCGTTTATTTCGCGTGATAGTTCTTTATTTCTCTTAAGGAGAGAAAGTATGCGCTATTGGCTTTTATTGGTTTTAGCTATCCTGGCTGAAATAACCGGCACGCTCTCTATGAAATGGGCCAGCGTCAATGACGACAACGCGGGTTTTATTTTTATGCTGGTGATGATTGCGCTCTCTTATATTTTCCTGTCTTTCGCCGTAAAACGTATCGCTTTAGGCGTGGCCTATGCGATGTGGGAAGGTATCGGCATTCTGTTTATCACCCTGTTCAGCGTCACGCTGTTCGATGAACCCTTATCGCTGATGAAGGTGGCGGGCTTAATCACGCTGGTGGCGGGAATTGCGCTAATCAAATCTGGCACGCTGACACGCAAGGAGCTGCAACATGGCCACGTTTAATGCGGCGCACGTTACCTGGCTTGCACTGGCGATTGGGCTGGAGATCGTCGCGAATATCTTTCTCAAATACTCCGATGGTTTCCGCCGTGTCATTTACGGCCTGCTCTCACTGGTCGCGGTGCTGGGGGCATTCAGTGCGTTGTCACAAGCGGTGAAAGGGATCGATCTCTCAGTGGCTTATGCACTGTGGGGTGGTTTTGGTCTGGTGGCAACGGTAGCGGCTGGTTGGGTACTGTTTGGTCAACGTCTGAATCGCATCGGCTGGTTAGGGGTGGGATTGCTGATTGCTGGGATGGTGCTGATTAAGTTTGCTTAAAAGTGGGCACATGGGCCTGACACTTAGCGGCTAACGCGCATGAAGAAATGGAGTGTCAGGCGGTTCACCTCGTATTCCACCTTTTAAAACCTGCACAACACACTCCTTAAAAAAGGAGTGTGTTGAACGCAATGATCCCCACTAACCTCAACCGCGGCCGTGTGGCTCATCCCAGTCAAACGCCGGGCCCAGCGAAATTACGCCGCTCGGGTTGATGGTCTTGTGGCTACAGTAATAGTGATGGCGAATATGCGGCAGATTCACTGTATCGGCGATGCCCGGCATCTGGTAGATATCACGCAGAAAGCCGCTCAAATTGCGGTAATCACTGATGCGGTGACGGTCGCACTTGAAATGCGTGACATACACCGGGTCGAAGCGGACTAAGGTGGTCCATAAACGCAAATCCGCTTCCGTCAGGCGATCACCAGCCAGATAGCGATGCTGGCCGAGGATCTGCTCAAGTCGCGCCAGCGAATGGAACAGCGCGGTGACTGATTCATCATAGGCCGCCTGCGAGGTCGCGAATCCGCTCTTATACACGCCATTGTTCACCGTGTCGTAAATCCAACCGTTCAGCTCATCGATCTTATCGCGCAACGTCGGCGGATAATAATCTCCGGCGCGGGCACCTTGTGCATCGAAGGCCGTGTTGAGCATACGGATGATATCAGCCGATTCATTGCTGACGATGGTGTGCTGAGTTTTATCCCACAGCACCGGAACGGTCACGCGGCCTGTATATTGCGGGTCGGCGTGCAGGTAGAGCTGATAGAGGAATTCGTTTTGATACAGAGAGTCGCCGGTTGCGTCCGGGAAATCGTCGTCGAAGGTCCAGCCGTTTTCCAGCATCAATGGATGCACCACTGAGACGGAAATCATCTCTTCCAGCCCTTTAAGCTGGCGCATCAGCAGCGTGCGGTGTGCCCACGGACAGGCAAGAGAAACATAAAGATGATAGCGATCGCGCTCGGCAGCGAAACCCGCCTTGCCGGTGGGGCCAGCACTGCCATCTGCGGTGATCCAGTTGCGCCAGACTGCTTCTGTGCGTTTGAAGCGGCCACCGGTTGACTTCGTATCGTACCAGGTGTCATGCCATACACCGTCAATCAGTTGTCCCATAAGCCCTCCATAAAGAAAAAGGGCGGGGAAAATCCCCGCCCCTGCAAATCAGTATATGTGTTCTGGCAGCGCTTGTGTGCTTAGCGTGCGGCTGCTGGTGCGAAACGAGCACGAATCAGACGGTCGATGCTGTAAGCACCTGGACCTACCAGACCCAGCACCAGGAAACCACCGGCGATGGACAGGTTTTTCATGAACATCAGCTGGTTAACGCCTTCAGCAAAGTTGCTGTGGAACAGGAACGCAGTCAGCAGAGTGAAGCCCGCAGTGAACAGTGCGGTGAAACGCGTCAGGAAACCGAACAGAATCGCCAGACCGCCGCCGAACTCCAGCAGAATAACCAGCGGCAATAAGAAGCCCGGGACGCCCATCGCCTGCATGTATTGCGCGGTACCGGCATAACCGGTGATTTTGCCCCAGCCCGCAGTGATGAACAGAATGGTCATTAATACACGTGCCAGCAGCAGGCCTGAGTCTTCGAATTTTTTCATCATTTACTCCAACAAGAATTAAGAAGCAGGTTGTTGGCCTGCAAGGTTTTGATCCCGCTGAATCGCAGGTCGCAATTCGTTGGGCTGATGGAGGAAGATGATAGTCGCAGGTTGCAACAGTTGTAAGCGAGTTAAACTGTCAATGTTGTTCAGGGATTTTGATAAAGAAAAACCGGATTTTTTAGATCCGGTTTCAAATGAAGGCGTTAGCGAGGTTCGAGCGTGGATTTAATCATGCGCCAGGTACTCCAAAGACCAAAACCGCGTTTTGCCCAGCGCAAAATACGGTTAGGACTGCGGATTGACCAGATGGCCAGCGCGCTGCTGCCAATTGCCAGATAGCGGCGTAAGCTGAGAAACGTTAGCCAGCCGCGATCGTAGTGAGCGGTGCCATCCAGCCAGTCACGGCGTGCAGCACTGAGATCCAATCGCTGCTGCTGAACCTGATTCAACAATTCATGAATGCGTGCTTCACGTTCACGACGGCTCATGAGCGATGCTCCTCCAGCAAGCTGCGATCGGTTTCCAGCTCCTTGCGGGTATGCCGCAGCAACGTTGACTGGCGTGACTTATACAGTGTCCACACACCAAATATCAGCGCCAGCGCAAACAGCACGGCGGTGGTAATGGCAATCGCCATCAGCCGATACTGCGCATCCACCGCCCAGATGATCAGCACCATCAGGCTCATTAAACCAAAAGCGGTAAACAGCATCGTCAACCCAACCATCATCAGCATTTGAATCAGATTGGCTTTCTCCTCCTCTAGCTCAACAATCGCCAGACGGACGCGCGTTTCCACCATACTCAC
This sequence comes from Pantoea sp. CTOTU50773, assembly GCF_032082325.1. Classification (NCBI taxonomy): domain Bacteria; kingdom Pseudomonadati; phylum Pseudomonadota; class Gammaproteobacteria; order Enterobacterales; family Erwiniaceae; genus Pantoea; species Pantoea sp. CTOTU50773. Next base: position 3,515 of record NZ_DAMDQC010000166.1, read on the forward strand.
TAAGGTAGTGACGACGCGCTGACCGATGTTGAAGACCCCTTTGCCTGGGCCGTGGCTCTGACTATCGCTCATATCAACGACGTGAGATCAGGATGCCGATCAGTACACCGACAGCTGCACCGATGCCTACGCCGTGCCACGGATTATCGCGCACATACTCGTCGGCCTTCTCTGCCGCTTCACGCGTGGATTGCGCGATGCGCTCACCGGAATCGCCCAGGCGCTCACGCGAACTTTCAATCGCGCCGCGCGCTTTGCTGCGCAGTTTGTCCAGCTCGGTTTTCGATTTATCCGCCGAGCTGCTCAGTACTTCTTCCAGGGTGTCAGCAAGGTTTTTCAGTTCCGCACGCAGATGTTCAGATGTGGTGTCTTTAGACATGAAGTTCTCCATTACATCATTTATTTAAGTCCGATTAGTAAGGCTCAGCTTCAAGCTTTTTCAGCTCGTGCTGTGCCTCTTCCAGCTTACGTTCGCGCTTCTCAATCTTATCTTTGTCGCCATCCTGACGCTCTTCCTTCAACTCACGCTCACGTTCCGCAATTTTGTGTTTTTGCTCTGCAATGCGTTCGCTGTGGGCTGACTTCAGTCTTTCATCAGTACAATTCGCACGTACTTCAGTGAGCGCGCGCTCCAGCCCGGTCACACGGCGCTGGTTATCGTGCTGTTTAGCCATGTCGATTTCACGCTGAATATCGTGTTCTTTCTGCTGACACAGCGTTTCAGCTGCCATCAGAGATCCCGAGAGAGAGAACAGAATAGCACCCAGCAGTAATTGATGTTTCATCAGGTTTTACCTTCCATTGTTGATGACCTGCCGCAAACCGGGCAGGAGAAGCGTCCCAGCTTATCTTAACTCGCGCTACCTTTAAGCATAGACAGCAGACGAAAAAATTCAACGAAGACGCGGGGATAGCGAGGATTGATTCACCGTCTGGCTTGTCATCAGACGGTGGAAATCAGCTATAAGTTGGGCGGTTACTGTCAGGTACTTGCTGCGAAGCCTGCGGTCCGCTTGCAACGACAAAGCCCTGTGGTAGCAAGCGTTTCAGCACTTTTTGGGCGGCAAGGCTTTGTTCTTCATTTTCGAAATGAATCAGCAGCGCATCGCCCGCAGGTGTAATGCTTTTGATACGCACACCTTGCGCACTCAGCTGCTGATACAGATAAAAGCCATCCGGCAAATTGGTGCCATTGTGTGCGACGCGAATCTGTACCACGGTATCGTGCTGCAACATCGAAGGTACAAAGATCACCGCCAGCAGCGCCAGCGCAGCGCCAAGTGCCCAGGGCACGAAGCGCCTTGGGAATCCACGGAATCTGATCATGGCTGTGAATTCCCGTTGCGTGAAGACTGACGTTTACGCCACAGCACCACCAGAGAGCCCACCAGACCAATCACCAGCAATACCAGCGGTAACAGCATCAGGCAGAACATCAGTTCATCTTCATAGCGGCGGAAAATCGGCGTTTTACCCAGCGCGAAGCCCAGTACCGTCAGAATCAGCACCCACAGGAAGCCGCTCATCCAGTTGAAGAACTGAAAGCGTGCATTACTCAGGCCAGAAAGCCCCGCTATGGTCGGCAGTAGGGTGCGCACAAAGGCAATGAACCGACCGATCAGCAAGGCCGAAAGACCATGGCGATGGAATAAGCTGTGCGCGCGTTGATGATATTGCGCCGGAAGGTGCGAGAGCCACTTCTGTACCGTTGGCGTATTCCCTAGCCATCGGCCCTGAATGTAACTTACCCAACAGCCCAGACTGGCGCCGGTGGTCAAAATCAGGATGGTCAGCGGGAAACCCATGGTGCCTTTGGCAATCAAAACACCGACTAAAATCAATAGACTATCGCCGGGCAGAAACGCGGCGGGTAGCAGGCCATTCTCGAGAAACAGGATCAAGAACAGCACGCCATAAATGGCCCAAACCAGTGTCGGGTCGGAGAGCATTTCGTAATCCTGCTGCCACAAGGCATGCAGCAATGCTTTCAAAATATCCATCAATCATTCCTGAACATCATTGTTAAACGTGCCCGTAAGGGGCTGAGGCGCAGGCTGGCTTGGTTATACATTTTTGGTATGCAGCCGTTGCGGGTTTCCGGATCCATCCAGAATTGATTGTTAAATCAGCGACTTTTTAAAGCCCTGTCGCAAAGGGTAAGAAAAGGGCGATAACTGTAACAAAAATCACGCAGGTCAGACAGTGTAAAGTGGCGCTCGCACAGGAGTTTTACCTTTTGACGCAGATGCTCAAAAGGAGCTTTACATGAGCTGACACTATTGCAGATTAACTGACTTATTCGCCTGGAAATGCAGCAGAATCAATAAGAATTGTCATTACCTTCCGGCAGGATGACAGGATTTTCCGCAAACATGTAACGGTCGACATTAAATTCAAAATCGTCGGCGGTGGCGTTAAACAGCATCTGTTTAGTATTTTCCAGGTGCTGCCACATTGCCAGCTTACTGGCGGCGGGATCTTTGCGCATGAGTGCTTTCAGAATCTGGTCATGATCGTCGCACCAGCTGGTGATGTTGCGCGCATCAATATGTTCGTGCAGCTTGAGCCAATAAGGGTTGTGCAGGCGATGCAACCACATCTTCTCGACAATCGCGGCGAGCGCGCTGTTTTGCGTGGATTGCGCGATGCGGACGTGGAAATGCATATCCCATTCTGAATCACGTGAATGGTCTTCCTGGCGGGCTTTTTCCTGAATCGCCATCAACGCCATGATGTCCTGACGCGTGACCTGGGTGGCGGCAAACTCGGCCACGTTACTTTCAATTAGCTGGCGCGCCTGTAACAGCTCAAAGGGGCCGAAGCTGGCAAATTCCAGCTGGCTGGGGGTGGTCTCGCGGTTTTGCTGTTGATTGCTGATGACGTGGATGCCTGAGCCTTTACGTACTTCAACATACCCTTCCACTTCCAGCATAATGATGGCTTCGCGAACCACAGTGCGGCTGACTTCCATCTCTTCAGCGATCAGGCGTTCAGCAGGCAGCTTATCGCCCACGCGATAATCATCCGCCTCGATACGACGTTTGAGTTCACTGGCGAGTTGTTGGTAAAGACGACGGGATTCGTTCAGATCCATTGCGCGGTTCGCTGTGGCAGGGAAGGATGAGTTGTTATACCACTTTGACCGGGTGGAGGAAATGGGCTGACGTGCGCCAGCCCAAAGCGTGGAGATTAAGTGCGAGCTGTTGCCGGTTGTGCCACGTGCTGAACGTCCAGCTCCGATACCGGCTGATTTTTCAGCACGGTCCAGATTACACAGGCACCGAGCAGGTCAAATACTGCCAGCGCGGCAAACAGCGGACTGAAGCCCAGCGTATCAGCCAATGCACCCACCACCAGCGCAAACAGGGTGCTGGCTGTCCACGCGGCCATGCCGGTCAGGCCATTTGCCGTGGCCACTTCATTACGGCCAAACACATCCGAGGAGAGGGTGATCAATGCACCGGACAGTGCCTGATGGGCGAAGCCACCGACGCACAGCAAACCAATCGCCACGTAAGGGCTGGTAAACAAACCAATGGTGCCCGGTGCAATCATCAGCACCGCGCCCATGGTCACCACCAGTTTGCGCGACACAATCAGGTTCACGCCAAACCAGCGCTGGAACAGCGGTGGCAGGTAACCACCGACGATACAGCCGAGGTCGGCAAACAGCATCGGCATCCAGGCGAACATGGCGATCTCTTTCAGGTTGAAGCCGTAGACCTTAAACATAAACAGCGGGATCCACGCGTTAAAGGTTCCCCATGCCGGTTCCGCGAGGAAACGTGGCAGGGCAATACCCCAGAACTGACGATTACGCAGAATCTGACGGGCTGACATTTTGCTGTTATTGCCGGTCTGATGCTGTACTTCCTGACCGGAAATAATGTAGTGACGCTCTTCATCGCTGAGCTTGGTTTGCTGTTTAGGATGTTTATAAAATATTAACCAGCACAACGCCCACGCCATGCTTAGCACGCCAGTAATGATAAAGGCCAGCTGCCAGCTGTGCGCCAGAATCGCCCATACCACCAGCGGTGGCGCCAGCATCGCACCAATCGATGAACCAACGTTGAAGTAGCCTACCGCGACGGAACGCTCTTTGGCCGGGAACCATTCGCTACTGGCTTTCAGGCCTGCAGGAATCATCGCCGCTTCGGCCGCGCCCACCGCGCCGCGTGCCAGCGCAAAACCGCCCCAGCTGCCTGCCATGGCGGTGGCAGCACAGAAGATCGCCCAGAGGATGGCAAACACCGCGTAGCCAATTTTGGTGCCCAGCAAATCCAGCACATAACCTGCCACAGGTTGCATCACGGTGTAGCACGCCGAATAGGCGGCGACGATATAGGAATATTGTTGGGTGGTAATACCCAGCTGCGTTTCCAGCGTCGGCGCGGCCACGGCAATGGTATTACGTGTCAGGTAACCGAGTATGGTGCCCACTGTCACCAGCCCAATCATGTACCAGCGTAGCCCTTTGATCTTACGCATCATTAACCTCTTCCAGTCTGTCGTAACACTTGCCATTAAAGGTAGGGGGAGTACTTGAGCACTCCCGCTGGCGGCGTTGACGAATTAGACCTGCCGCCTTGTTGTTATGAGATGTGCCATGAGGTTCGGCATCAACGAGGCGAGAGATTAACTTGTTATACAACTTTAAAAGTTGAATGCCATCACAAAAACCCTGCATGTGCTGTGTGATCCGCTAAACAGGCGTTATAACAGCAAGTTAGTGCAATGTGGCTGACTATTTTGTCCATATATCCACAGGGAAACTGTCATTATTGTGAGGTCTATCGCAAACAATTTTGCCGATCGTCAAAATTGGTATGATAACTTTGAATCAGAAGCCAATTGGCCCCAAACATGAGGAAGCAGGTATGTCGCGTTTTATGAGTGAGGATTTTCTACTCGATAGCGAGTTCGCCCGTCGTCTGTACCATGACTACGCCAAAGACCAGCCGATTTTCGACTATCACTGCCATTTACCGCCGCAGCAGATTGCCGAAAATTACCGCTTCACCAATCTCTATGACATTTGGCTGAAAGGCGATCATTACAAATGGCGAGCGATGCGTGCTAATGGCGTACCCGAAGCGCTGTGCACCGGCGACGCCAGCGATCGCGAGAAATTCAACGCCTGGGCACGCACGGTGCCGCACACTATTGGCAATCCGCTGTATCACTGGACGCACCTTGAGCTGCGCCGTCCGTTTGGCATTACCGATGTATTGCTGAATGAGCAGAGCGCGGATCGCATCTGGCAGCAGTGCAATGAGCTGCTGGCGCAGGATGCCTTTAGCGCACGCGGCATCATGCAGCAGATGAAGGTGAAAATGGTCGGTACCACTGACGATCCACTTGACGATCTGCAGCACCATCGCACGCTGTCGGACGATGCCAGCTTTAGCGTTAAAGTGCTGCCAAGCTGGCGTCCGGATAAAGCCTTCAACATTGAGCTGGATACCTTCCTGCCGTGGATTCAGCGCCTGGAACAGGTCGCCGATGTCAGCGTGCAACGTTTTGATGATCTGCGCCGCGCGTTGAGCCTGCGTCTCGATCATTTTGCCGCACACGGCTGTAAAATCTCCGACCATGCGCTGGACGTAGTGCTGTTTGCCGAGGCCGATGAAAGCACGCTGGATAGTATCCTGGCGCGTCGCCTGCAAGGTGCTGCACCGACGCAAGAAGAAGTGGCGCAGTTCAAAACAGCGGTGCTGGTGTGGCTTGGCAGCGAATATGCGCGTCGCGGCTGGGCGCAGCAATATCACATTGGCGCGCTGCGTAATGCTAATCGTCGGCAGTTCGATATTCTCGGCCCGGATGTAGGCTTTGACTCCATCAATGACGCGCCGATGGCGATCCCGCTGGGCCGTTTACTGGATGCGCAGAACCGCAACAATGCACTGCCGAAAACCATTCTTTACTGCGTTAACCCACGCGACAACGAAGTGCTGGCGACCATGGCGGGCAATTTCCAGGGCGAAGG
>NZ_DAMDQC010000167.1:0-9479 GCF_032082325.1 Pantoea sp. CTOTU50773
ATTGATGGTCAATCCGACTTCATGCAGCAACGCAGCCCATTTCAGCAGCGCGGAGAGCTGTGGATTCGCCAGCTTGGGATTTTGATCCAGCCACTGCAGATAAAGCTGCTCGGTCGTTTCCAGCACGCGGCGTGCCTGATCGCTATCGATAGCGTAGTGGTTAGCCAGACTTTGCGCGGTGCGGCTGCGGATATCCTGATGGCGGAAGCGACCTTCCATCTCATACAGCACACCTTCACGCAGCGCGCCATCAGACAGGCGCAGTTCGCGAATCGCCAGCGCATCAAACACGCCACACAGAATCGCTAAGCCAGGTACAAACACCGCTTTACGCTCTTCCGATAAGCCCGGCAGACTCAACGCATTGAAAGACTTGTGCTTCAATACTTCATCAACCAGCATTTCCAGCGTTTCCGGGGTGATCAGTTTCTCTTTCTCACCCATTGCCAGCAGCACTTCGCAGGCCGCTTTGATCGAGCCTGAAGCACCCAGCGCATACTGCCAGCCGTGCAGACGATACTGCCACGCCATGGTTTCCAGCTTCTGCGCCGCGGACAAACGCGCGCGACGGAAGTGTTCAGGCGAAATTTCCCCTTTCGGGAAATAGAGATTGGCAAAGCTGACACAACCCATGCGGCGGCTTTCCACCAGCTGCGGTTCAAAATCCTCACCGATCACCAGTTCGGTTGAACCGCCGCCGATATCGATCACCAGCTTGCGGCCTTTTTCCGGCTGCGTGTGCTCCACGCCCATGAAGATCAGACGCGCTTCTTCGTTGCCAGAGATGATCTCGATCGGATAGGGGATCACCTCTGCGGCGCGCTGCAGGAACTCTTCGGCATTGGTGGCGATACGCAGCGTGTGCGTACCGACGATAGTGACGTTTGCCGGGCTGAACCCCTGTAAACGCTCCGCAAACAGCGCCAGGCAGCTCAGGCCACGCTCCATCGCCTCATCGCTCAGGCGATTTTGCGCATCTAACCCATCGGCCAGATGCACGCGCTGTTTCAAACGCCCCAACACTTGCATGGCGCCATCGACCACACGGGCAATGACCATGTGGAAACTGTTTGAGCCCAGATCGATGGCAGCAAATTCCTGCGGTTTCGGCGTACTTTTATGGGAAATTGGCATAGGCGTTATTCGGGTTGTTCCAGTTTCTTGATGTAATCGTAAATCGCCAGCTGCGAGCGCACCTTCTTGCGATTGCCGCGCGGAACATAACGGTTACTCAGTTCTTTGTCCACGATGCGCGCTTTCACGGTATCACTCAACAGAATGGCAATGATATCCAGAATGCGCTGCTTCACGCGGGGATCAAGGATCGCCACGGCCACCTCAATACGGTGATCGATATTACGCGTCATCCAGTCTGCGGAAGAGAGATAAACCTTTTTCTCGCCGTCGCTCTCAAAAATATAGACGCGGTCATGCTCAAGATAACGGTCAACGATGCTGGTAATACGAATATTTTCGCTGATGCCCGGTAAATCAGGGATCAGAGAACACATGCCGCGCACCAGTAAATTGATCTTCACGCCCGCAGATGACGCGGCATAGAGGCGATCCACCAGGCCGTTATCGACGAGGTTGTTGATTTTCAGTGTAATGCCCGCCGGTTTTTTCTGCTGGGCATTGGCGATCTCGGCATCGATCAACTTATACAGCATGTCGCGCGAGCTCTGCGGCGACACCAGTCTGCGGCGACACCAGTAAGTGTTCGAACGTCACCGGACGATACGGGTTCTCAATAAAGTTGAACACGCGGCGCACTTCATTGGTGATGCGCGCATCGGCGGTCAGCAATGAATAGTCAGTATAAATGCGTGCGGTTTTTTCGTTGAAGTTACCGGTGCCGATATGCGCATAACGCACAATCTCATCGCCTTCACGACGTGAAATCAGGAACAGTTTGGCGTGAATTTTCAGACCCGGCGCGGAGAAGATCACGTGCACGCCCGCTTCGGTCAGGCGTTTTGCCCAACGAATATTGGCTTCTTCATCAAAACGCGCCTGCAGCTCCACCACCACTGTCACTTTTTTACCGTTGTACGCCGCGTGGATCATCGCATCCATGATGCGTGAGTTTTTAGCGACACGATAAATGTTGATCTTAATCGCCAGCACGCTTGGGTCGAACGATGCCTGACGCAACAGCTCCAGCACGTGCTCAAAGGTGTGATACGGATAGTAGAGCAGCACATCGCGATTACGGATGGCATCGAAACCGTTACGGAAGCCATCAAAGCCGATGTGACGGATTTGCGGCAGCGGACGGTTTTCCAGATTGGCTTTGCCGACGTTCGGGAAGCCAATAAAGTCTTTAAAGTTGTGGTAACGGCCGCCCGGCACAATCGAATCGTAGTTCGAAATCGACAGCTTATGGCGCAGCATTTCCACCATCGCATCCGGCATATCACGCTGATACACAAAGCGCACCGGTTCTGCGTTAAGACGCTGCTTCAGGCTGGAGGACATCAGTTCCAGCAGGCTTGATTCCATCTCGGTAACGAGGTCATATTCGGCATCGCGCGTCATCTTCATCGAATAAGCATTCAGCGCATCGTAATCGAAGAAGCCTTTGAAAATCTCATCCAGGCAATAGCGCAGGATGTTATCCAGCAGGATCATCGGCTTGCGACGACGCGGTGATTCAGCGGGTAAATTGACGAAACGTGGGACCTTGTCAGAAGGGATTTCTAGCAGCGCGTAACGAATATCGTCGCCGCGAATAATCTCAACCGCCAGATAGGTGTAGTCGTCTTTGAGGAACTCAATCAGATCGGTGTCGTGGTTAATCAGAATCGGCGTGACGTGCTGGCGTAATTGATGTTTGAAGTAATAGCGCAGCCACTCTTGCTGATTCGGCGACAGCTGGCGTTCGTTAATCAGGAAGATCTGATTACGTGCCATCTCCAGCAGCAGGTCGTTGTACAGTGCATCGAATTCCTGATCCGATTTCTGCACCCGCAGCTGAATTTTTTTCAGGATATGACGAAGGGTCGTCGGCGTGCCCTGTTCCTCACCAATCAGAATGCGACGTTTCAGATCGGCGAAGCGCACTTTATAGAACTCTTCGAGATTGTTGGAATAGATTCCCAGGAAGCGCATGCGCTCGATTAGCGGGTTCGTTTTGTCCGCTGCTTCCTGTAATACACGTTCGTTGAAGCTTAACCAGCTTATTTCTTTTTCTATATACAGCTTTTCCTGACCCATTCTGACTCCGTGAGGCTGTTGCTGGACGGATTGTCCGGCGGGAAAATCGCAAAAATGCGCCTCCGCTCAGTGTCCGTCACCATTATGGCGAGAGTATGGCAAGCTTGTCCAACGCCAAAGGTTGTCTTATCAATCAGCTACGGGCAACATAGCGACGTGTTTTCACCTGTAACCTGGCCTGCATGAGCATAAATCGTATCCCTGTCCATTTCAGCGACCGCCGTCGTCGTGCCGTCGATCAGTTTGTTCGTCGCGTAGTGACAGGCTGCGGCGTGGGCATTTTGCTGCTGATGCTGCTGCTATTCTTCTGGCTGATCTGGGTGGTGTTACCCCTTTTCAGCGCGCCGGGCATGCAAGCCACCACCAATATGCAGCTTTGGGATAAAGCCCAGGTACTGGCGATGGGCAGCGATGGGCATCTCGGCTGGCGCATCAGCCGCAACGAGGCGCGCTTTATTCCACTCGATGGGCAGCCCGCCGCTGAGGCGCTGGTGCTGCAACAGCACCCTGATGCGGCGGTCAACAGCAGCAATAGCAATAGCGTATTGCTCAATATGCAGGGCGCACTGCTGCTGATGCAACCGCTGATCCACGAAAACCACGGTCAATGGTTCTTCCCGTTTGGCGATCGTCCGCTGCATCTGGCGCAAGGCGCGGTCACCACCATGGCGCTCACCTCGCTAAGCGATCACCAATGGCGGATTGCCGCCCAAACGCCGGCAGGCATCAGCGTAATGACGCTGGAGAACCAGCAAACCGTTAATCAGATTTTGCTGCCACAGCAGCAAGCCGAGCATTTGCTGTTATCCCCCGATGGCACATTGCTGTACGCCAGCGAAGGGCGTTTGCTGCGTGTATGGCAAATCACGCCAGAAGGCGCTCAGCTGCGCGAAACGCAGACCCTTAACCAGCGTCCGCAAAGCCTGCATATCCTCACCGGGGGGCGCACGCTGCTGATTCAGGATACCCAGGGGGTCAAGCAATGGTTTGCCATCGCAGGTGATAAAGGGCCGCGGTTGCAGGAAATTCATACCTTTGATCACAGCCAGGATGCGCTGAAGGTTGTGCCAGAGGCGCAGCGTCGTGTGTTTGCCACCTTTAATGCTGCGGGGGAAATCAAACTGTTCGCCAGTAAGCAGCAGGGGCCGATTTTGACGCGTCAGCTGGCACCGGGCATCCAGGCGCTGGCCTTTTCACCCCGCGGTGATGCGCTGATTGTGGAGCGGGAAGGTCAGTGGCAACAGTTTGCGCTGGATAATCCGTGGCCCGATTTCACCTGGCGCAATCTGTGGCAAAAAATCTGGTACGAGAACTATCCGCAGCCGGATTGGGTATGGCAATCCACTGCGGCTGGCGACAGCTATCAGGCCAAATTCAGTCTGATACCGATGGTGCTGGGTACACTCAAAGCCGCCTCGCTGGCGCTGCTGTTTGCCACGCCGCTGGCTCTGGCGGCGGCAATGTACACCGCATGGTTTATGTCTCCGGGATTACGCCGCTGGGTGAAGCCGGGCATTGAAATGATGGGCGCGTTGCCAAGCGTGGTGATTGGCTTGATTGCCGGCGTCTGGCTGGCACCTCACGTGAGTACCGCGCTGGTCGGCGTGTTACTGCTACCGCTGGTGCTGGCGGTGACTTTATTGCTGTGCGGCGTGCTCAGTCCGCATTTGCCAGCGCGTTGGCGACGCCCAGGTTTCGAGGTGATTCTGCTGCTGCCGGTATTGCTGGCCGTCACACTCCTGACGCTCTGGCTGCCCACGCAGTTGTGGCCGGATATCGGCGAGCGGTTGGCGCATTATGAACAACGCAACTTATTGGTCGCGGCGCTGGCGATGGGCTTTGCATTGGTGCCGTTGATTTTCACCTTGTCAGAAGATGCTTTATTCAGCGTGCCCGGCGCGCTGGGGCAAGGTTCACTGGCGCTGGGTGCCACGCCGTGGCAAACCCTGACGCGTGTGGTTCTGCCTGGCGCATCAGCAGGCATTTTTGCTGCCCTGATGATCGGTTTTGGCCGCGCGGTAGGGGAAACCATGATTGTGCTGATGGCCACCGGCAACACGCCGGTCAGCGAAGGTGGCTTGTTTGCCGGATTACGTGCACTTTCGGCTAACATCGCCATTGAGATGCCGGAAGCGGCAGCGGGCAGTGCGCATTACCGAATTCTGTTCCTGAGTGCGCTGTTGTTACTGATATTCACTTTAGTGATCAACACCGTTGCGGAGTTGATTCGTCAGCGTCTGCGCCAGCGCTACAGCCAGCATGAGGGACAGGGATGAAAGCGATGCGTCAAAACGATCGCTGGCGCTGGCTGACTGCCGGTGCGGTGGCCGTGTGCTTACTGGCGTTTACCTTGCTGATTGGCCTGCTGGGGTGGCAGGGCATGCGCGCCTTCTGGCCGCAGCCAGTGGATCAATATCTGTTCCAGCCGCCGGAAGGTTCGGCGGTGATGGTGCTGGGCGAAACGCTGCACAAACAGCCGCAGGGCGAGCAGTGGCGCTATGTGGTGAAAACGGGCAATCGCGATTTTGCCGCACCGGATTTCCGTGTGCTGTATAGCCAGGGCGCGGCGAAAACGCGTCGCCCGGCAGATGCGGTGGTTTTACAGCGCCGCAGCGGCGGCAACGCTTACGGTTGGCTGATTGAACTGCGGGAAGACAATGAAGTGCTGACCGCGCGCGATCGTGATGCGCTGCTGCATCAGCGGTTGGCGCAAGTCCATGAGCAGCTACGTCAGGCCAGCCATATTCGTCGTGTGCAAATGGCGCGCCTCAATGCACAGCTGGAAAGCCTGCAGCAGCAAGCTGATGAGCAACGTCAGCGCGGCACGTTCACCCTGCAGGATCAATCGGAATTCGATGCCAACAGCGTGGCGCTGCAACGGCGCTTTAGCGCACTAGCGCAACAACTGACCCATCTGCAACATGAGAGCGAACGCGACACGTTGGTGCTCCGCGATGTGCAGGGGCAGGATCATATCATTCCGCTGGCGCAGGTGGTGGATGCCTGGTATCCGAATGCGATGTCGTTTAGGCAGAAAGTACAGCACTTCTTCAGTCAAATCTGGCAGTTTGTCAGCGATTCCCCAACATCAGGCGGCGGCGAGAGCGGGGCGTTCCCGGCGATTTTTGGCACCGTGCTGATGGTGTTGCTGATGTCGATCATCGTGATGCCGCTGGGGGTGGTGGCGGCGGTGTGGCTGCACGAATATGCCGGACGTCATGCGTTAACGCGGCTGGTGCGCATCGCGGTGGTGAATCTCGCCGGTGTGCCGTCGATTGTGTATGGCGTGTTTGGCCTGGGCTTCTTTGTCTGGTTGATCGGCGGCACGATTGATCAGCTGTTTTTCTCGCGCGCGTTGCCGAATCCGACCTATGGCACGCCGGGCCTGCTATGGGCGGCGTTGACGCTGGCGCTGCTGACATTACCCGTGGTGATTGTCGCCACCGAAGAGGGGCTGTCACGCATCCCGGATAATCTGCGTCAGGGCTCGCTGGCGCTGGGTGCCACTCAGGCGGAAACGCTGTGGCGCGTGGTGTTACCGCTGGCGGTCCCGGCGATGCTCACCGGCCTGATTCTGGCTGTAGCGCGTGCAGCAGGGGAAACCGCCCCGCTGATGCTGGTGGGTGTGGTGAAAATGGCCCCGGAGTTACCGGTGGATGCGGTGTTCCCCTATTTGCACCTCGACCGCAAATTTATGCACCTCGGTTTTCAGATTTACGATTTGGCCTTCCAGAGCCCGAATATCGACGCTGACCGACCGCTGGTTTACGCCACCGCCTTGCTGCTGGTGGTGATCATCCTGTCGCTCAATCTGTTGGCGATGGCGCTGCGGCATCGGCTGCGCGAGCGTTACCGCCTCATGACGCACTAGAAAGGTTTTTAGATGACGCCCGATTACGACATCGCGTTAACCGTTAACCAACTGTCGCTGTGGTACGGTGAACGCCAGGCGCTGAACAATATCGATCTGTACATCCCGAAAAACCGCATCACAGCGCTGATTGGTCCGTCCGGTTGTGGCAAGTCAACGCTGCTGCGCTGCTTTAATCGCATGAACGATGTGATTGATCGCTGCCGCATTGAAGGTGAAATTCTGCTCGATCAGCATGCGGTGATGCAGGCGAATCAGGATCTGCCTGCGTTGCGTCGCCGGATTGGCATGGTATTTCAGCGCCCGAATCCATTCCCGAAATCGATCTACGAGAACGTGGTGTACGGTTTGCGGCTGCAAGGGGTGCGCGATCGTCGCGTGCTGAACGAAGCTTGTGAACGTGCACTGCGTGCAGCGGCACTGTGGAGTGAAGTGAAAGATCAGCTGGCACAGAATGCGTTGACGCTTTCCAGCGGTCAGCAGCAGCGTCTGGTGATTGCGCGTGCCATTGCCATTGAGCCGGAAGTATTGCTGCTGGATGAGCCGACGTCGGCGCTCGATCCGATTTCCACGCTAGTGATCGAAGAGTTGATGACCACGTTAAAGCAGCATTTCACGCTGGTGCTGGTGACGCACAACATGCAGCAGGCGGCGCGCGTGTCAGATTACACGGCGTTTATGCATAACGGACAACTGGTGGAGTTTGATGAAACCGACCGCATCTTCACCTCGCCAAAAGCGCGCAAAACCGAAGATTACATTACGGGTAGATTTGGTTAAGGGATAAGCAACGTGCGCTACGTTTTCAGGGCGCAGAAAGGCAACAGGTTTTAGCAGCCCCAGGCGCTGACATCAGCCAGTGACTGGGGTGAATTAAGCGGGGCAACGTGTCTGCAAGCGGCTGAATAAGGTGAAAATCAGTCGTGTGCGTAACCTTGAGGTGGCAACGGTTGCCCATCCAGCCAGGCTTTTCCATCACGCATCTGCAAGCGTCCATCGACAAACCAGCCGATCACCAGCGGATAAATCGCATGCTCCTGATGCTGTACACGTGAGGTGATCTCTTCTTCATCATCTTCAGCAAATACCGGAACGCGCGCCTGCAAAATCACCGGTCCGCCATCCAGTTCGTCAGTAACAAAGTGCACCGACGTGCCGTGTTCCTCATCACCATTCTCTAGCGCCTGACGATGGGTATGCAGTCCGGGATATTTCGGCAGCAGCGACGGATGGATGTTCACCAACCGGTCGTGATAATGCGCGACAAACGCCTGACTGAGAATGCGCATGTAACCGGCCAGCACCACCAAATCCGGCGCATAGGCATCGATTTCCTGCATCAGTTGGCGGTCAAACGCATCGCGGTCGGCAAAGTCACTGGCGGCGAGGCTATGGCCCGGCACGCTGGCTTCCTGCGCACGCGTCAAACCAAATGCCGAGGCTTTATTACTGAAAACGGCAGCGACGCTGCCGTTAATACGCCCGCTTGCGCAGGCGTCGAGGATGGACTGAAGATTGCTTCCGTTACCGGAGATCAGTACAACCAGTTTTTTCATGGATTAATAACCACTCGCTCTTCTGAGTCAGAGGCTTTAATCACACCGATTTTCCACGCCTGTTCGCCAGCGTCGGTCATCAGCTGTACCGCTTTATCGGCATCGGCCGGGCTCAGCGCGATGATCATGCCCACGCCGCAGTTAAAGGTACGATACATTTCATGACGGCTGACGTTACCGGCCTGCTGTAACCAGCTGAACACGGACGGCCACTGCCAGCTCTTCTCGTCAATCACCGCCTGAGTATTGTCTGGCAACACGCGTGGGATGTTCTCCCAGAAGCCGCCACCGGTCAGGTGAGAAATCGCGTGCACATCCACCTGCTCGATCAGGCTAAGGATGTTTTTCACGTAGATACGAGTCGGTGCCAGCAGGTGATCGGCCAGTGGTTTGCCATCCAGCTGTTTGGTTTCTGGATCAGTCTGGCTGACTTCCAGAATCTTACGCACCAGCGAATAACCGTTCGAATGCGGGCCGCTTGAACCCAGTGCGATCAGCACGTCGCCGTCCTGCACTTTCGAACCGTCAATGATTTCTGATTTTTCCACCACGCCGACGCAGAAACCGGCCACGTCGTAGTCTTCACCGTGGTACATGCCTGGCATCTCAGCGGTTTCACCGCCGACCAGCGCACAACCTGACTGCAGGCAACCTTCAGCGATACCGGTGATCACCGCTGAAGCGGTATCCACGTCCAGTTTGCCGGTTGCGTAGTAGTCGAGGAAGAACAGCGGCTCAGCGCCTTGTACAATCAGGTCGTTCACACACATCGCAACCAGATCGATGCCGATGCTGTCATGACGTTTGAGATCCATCGCCAGACGCAGCTTGGTGCC
>NZ_DAMDQC010000168.1:0-9429 GCF_032082325.1 Pantoea sp. CTOTU50773
GGGTTTCGATTTCTTTTAAGGATTCTTCAAACAGTTGAGCAAAAGATTCAGTCATATTGATAATCTTAGGATTCTTCAATTTAACGTCCACCTGACGTCATTGTCGGATGGGGTTGTTTCACATGCCCAGCACCGGATCCGTGGTACAGGGTTACTACAATTCAGTTACCGAATAGATTAAATGCCCAGCTTTTGGCGGGCATAATCAAGTGCCTTTTCAATCACTTGCTCAATGGACATACTGGTTGAATCCAGCACCAGAGCATCAGCGGCAGGCACTAAAGGCGCAATTGCACGATTACGATCGCGGTCGTCGCGTTCCTTTATCTCGGATAAAAGGCGATCAAAGTTAACATTAAAGCCCTTCTCCTGCAACTGTAGCATACGACGGTGAGCACGCTCTTCCGAACTTGCATCCAGGAAGATTTTTACCGGTGCATCGGGGACTACCACGGTGCCCATATCGCGGCCATCCGCAATCAAACCCGGCTCTTCACGGAATGCTCGCTGGCGACGCAGCAGCGCTTCACGCACGCGTGGGAAAGCAGCAACCCGCGAAGCCGTATTGCTCACTTCCTGCGTACGGATTTCACCGGTCACATCCTCACCTTCCAAAATGACCTGCATTTCGCCTTCAACAGACAAGAAACGCACGTCGAGGTGAGCCGCCATAGGCACTAATGCTTCTTCGGATTCAATATCCACCTGATGATGAAGTGCAGCCAATGCGAGTACGCGATAAATGGCACCAGAATCCAGCAAATGCCACTGCAATGACTCCGCCATCGCTTTACACAAGGTCCCTTTACCTGCGCCACTTGGGCCATCAATGGTAATTACCGGGGCGATTGCCGTCATTGTTCTCTCCTGTTGCTGCGTGCTTATTATCAGCCTTCTTGGCTGTTTGAATGCGCGGCATTATACGCTGCCCGCGTCAGGTTAGTTACCCTTTAGCGTAGACAGCGCCAGAAATTTCGACAGATTCAGAAGAATTTCCGCCCAACAAGACCAGAAGAGAGCGAGGAAACCCGGCACAAGCGTACCGGGTAGCGTGATCAAGAGGTCTGGCTGATTTTCGCCAACTGCTGGAAGTAATCCGGGAAGGTTTTCGCCGTGCAGCCGGGATCAAGAATGGTGACAGGCGTGTCCGATAACGCCACCAGCGCAAAGCACATCGCCATGCGGTGATCGTTATAAGTGCCAATATCCGCATGCTGAAGCTGAGCCGGTGGAGTGACACGAATAAAATCGTGACCTTCTTCTACTTCCGCACCCACTTTGCGCAATTCGGTCGCCATCGCCGCTAAGCGGTCAGTCTCTTTCACACGCCAGTTGTAGATATTTCGCATCAAGGTGGTGCCTTCCGCGAACAACGCCGTGGTGGCAATGGTCATCGCCGCATCTGGAATATGGTTCATGTCCATATCAATCGCGGTCAGAGAACCTCGTGTGCAGGCAATATAGTCATCACCCCACTCGATCACCGCACCCATTTTTTCCAGCACATCAGCAAAGCGGATGTCGCCCTGAACGCTGTTGCGGCCAATCCCGGTTACGCGAACCGTTCCACCTTTAATGGCGGCGGCGGCGAGGAAATAAGAGGCAGAAGAGGCATCGCCCTCCACCAGATAATCGCCCGGAGATTGATACTGCTGCTGGCCTTTCACCACAAAGCGCTGGTAGTTCTGGTTATCGACTTCGACACCAAAACAACGCATCAGGTGCAGTGTAATATCAATGTACGGCTTAGAAACCAGATCACCTTTGATGGTAATCACAGTGTCTTTCGGTGCCAGCGGAGCGGTCATTAGCAATGCGGTCAGGAACTGGCTAGAAACACTACCGTCCACACTGACATCGCCACCTACAAACCCGCCGTTCAGACGCAGCGGCGGATAATCCGTCTGCTCCAGGTAATCAATTTTGGCTCCGCCCTGACGCAACGCATCCACCAGATGACCAATTGGGCGCTCTTTCATGCGAGGTTCGCCAGTCAGCACAATCGACTGTTGACCCAGGCATAGTGCGGCAGCCAGCGGACGCATAGCAGTACCGGCGTTGCCCAGAAAGAGTTCCAGGGCCTGGTCACTGTGCAGCGGACCTGCATTTCCCACCACTTCGCACACGGTACGATCGGCAGAGAGCGTGTAATTGACGCCCAGCGCCTTCAGCGCATTCAGCATGTGTTTAACGTCATCGCTGTCCAGCAAATTGGTCAGGCGAGTCGTGCCGTTGGCCAGCGCGGCCAATAACAATGCACGGTTAGAAACGCTTTTTGAACCCGGTAAGTTTACCGTGCCGTCAACGCGAGCAATCGGTTGTAGAGTCAGGGAGTCCTGCATGTGAAACCAAATCTCCAGAAAAGACAAAACCCCGTTGTTTAACGGGGCCAGTGGCCAGCCAGGCTGGCCGATGATGAGTAATTAGCCGTGACGACGTTCGAAGTCGATCATGAACTCAGTCAGGGCTTTCACTCCTTCCAGCGGCATCGCATTGTAGATCGACGCACGCATACCGCCAACCACGCGGTGTCCTTTCAGTGCATGCAGGCCTGCCTGCAGAGACTCGTCCAGAAACACTTTGTCCAGCGCGGCATCAGCCAGCTGGAACGGCACGTTCATACGTGAACGGTTCGCAGCGGCAACATCGTTACGGTAGAAGCTGCTGTTATCAATGACGCCATAGAGCAGGTCTGCTTTCGCCTGATTGACCTTATCCATCTCAGCAACACCGCCCTTCTCTTTCAGCCATTTGAATACCAGACCAGAGAGGTACCAGGCAAAAGTCGGCGGTGTGTTGAACATGGATTCGTTTTCAGCCAGCACCTTGTAATCAAGGATAGACGGCACATAACGCTGCGCTTTGCCCAGCAGATCCTCTCGCACCACCACCAGCGTTAATCCCGCTGGACCGATGTTTTTCTGTGCGCCCGCGTAGATCACACCGTAACGGCTGACATCGATTGGGCGAGACATAATGGTTGAAGAAAGATCAGCTACCACGACTTTGTCACCAAAGTCAGGCTCTTCATCGATAGCAATACCATCAATGGTTTCATTCGGGCAGAAATGCACATAGGCGGCATCATCGTTCAACTGCCATTCACGCATTGGTAACAAAGCACGCTTACCGTCAAGCGTGGTTTTGACGTCGATGGTGTTCGGGGTGCAATATTTTTCAGCTTCTTTAATCGCGCTGTGTGCCCAGTAGCCGCCATCAATATAGTCAGCGGATTTAGCATCACCCAGCAGGTTACCTGGAATAGCCGCGAACTGCGCTCGCGCGCCACCATGGCAGAATAAAACTTTGTAGTTCGATGGGATCTTCAGCAGATCGCGAAAATCCTGTTCTGCGGCTTCAGCGACAGCAATGAACTCTTTACTGCGATGGCTGATCTCCATTACAGAGGTGCCTAATCCGTGCCAGTTTGTCAGTTCTTGTTCTGCACGACGGAGCACTTCTACCGGCAGCATCGCTGGGCCGGAGCTAAAATTATAAACCTGCGTCATTTCCCCTCACCACTGTCATATCGAACGGTTATGAATACCGTATCGGTTTTATCATTGCCTCCGAATGGCTGCAATCATTAATCCGATAGCGATCACAATTCCGGGGCGGGCTCCACCGCAGCTTATGTCATAAATGCAATAAGCCACGGAATTTTGTGAGGGAGATTCCCGATGTAAAATCAGAATGCTGCCAGGTGATGAAATAGCCATGACAATACCGCGATAAATTTAGACCACTGAATAGCGAAGCAGGCGCAAAACCCGTATCATTGCGCGCTTTACGCCCACCCCATCGACTTGAGAGAGCGCCAACATGACGCAAACGTTTATTCCAGGAAAAGACGCCGCACTGGAAGACTCCATCGCACGTTTCCAGCACAAACTACAGGACCTGGGCTTCAACATTGAAGAAGCCTCCTGGCTGAACCCGGTTCCACACGTCTGGTCTGTGCATATCCGCGATCGCGACTGCCCGCTGTGCTTTACCAATGGTAAAGGTGCCAGTAAGAAAGCGGCATTGGCTTCGGCGTTAGGCGAATATTTTGAGCGTCTCTCAACCAACTACTTCTTCGCCGATTTCTGGCTCGGTCAGTCCATCGCCAACGGCGATTTCGTTCACTACCCGAATGAGAAGTGGTTCCCATTGACCGACGATGACAGTTTACCAGCAGGGATTCTGGATGCGCGTCTGCAGAAATTTTACGATCCAGAAGATAGTCTGAGCGCCTCAGATCTGATTGACCTGCAGTCAGGTAATGTTGACCGTGGTATCTGCGGCCTGCCATTTACTCGTCAATCCGACCAGCAGACGGTGTACATCCCGATGAACATCATCGGCAACCTGTATGTTTCTAACGGCATGTCTGCCGGTAACACCGCGAATGAAGCGCGTGTACAAGGCCTGTCTGAAGTCTTTGAGCGCCACATCAAAAACCGCATTATCGCTGAGTCAATTAGCCTGCCAGAAATTCCTGCTGAAGTGATGCAGCGTTACCCCGGCGTGATTGAGGCGATTGAACGTCTGGAAGCCGAAGGTTTCCCGATCTTCTCCTACGATGCTTCACTGGGCGGCAAGTACCCGGTTATCTGCGTAGTGTTGTTTAACCCGGCCAACGGCACTTGCTTTGCTTCATTCGGCGCGCACCCTGACTTTGGTGTGGCATTGGAACGTACCGTTACTGAACTGCTCCAGGGCCGTGGGCTGAAAGACCTGGATGTCTTCACCCCACCGACCTTTGATGATGAAGAAGTGGCTGAACACGCCAACCTGGAAACCCACTTTATCGATTCCAGTGGTTTAATCTCCTGGGACATGTTCAAAGATGATGCGGATTATCCTTTCGTCGACTGGAGTTTCTCAGGCAGCACGCACGAAGAGTTTGATACGCTGATGGCTATCTTCCGCGCGGAAGATCAAGAGGTTTACATCGCGGATTATGAGCATCTGGGCGTTTACGCCTGCCGTATCATCGTACCGGGCATGTCAGATATTTATCCGGCAGAAGACCTGTTATTGGCCAACAACAGCATGGGCGCGCCGCTGCGTGAAACGTTGCTGGCGCTGCCAGCCAGTGAGTGGGAACCGGAGGCGTATCTGAACCTCATCGAGCAGTTGGATGAAGAAGGTCATGACGACTTCACTCGCGTCCGTGAGCTGCTGGGTCTGGCGTCAGGTAAAGACAATGGCTGGTACACCCTACGTATTGGCGAGCTGAAAGCCATGCTGGCACTGGCGGGCGGAGATTTGGATCAGGCTCTGATCTGGACGGAATGGACCATGGAGTTCAACCAGTCAATCTTCAGCCCTGAACGCGCCAACTATTACCGTTGCCTGCAAACCCTACTGTTGCTCGCCATGGAAGAAGAACGCGATCCTCTGCAATATCATCGTGCCTTTGTGCGGATGTATGGCGAAGCCGCCGTTGATGCCGCTTCTGCAGCGATCAGCGGTGAAGCGCCATTCTACGGCTTGCAGGCAGTGGACCTCGATCTCAAAGCCTTCCCGGCTCATCAGGCCCTGCTGGCCGCCTATGAAAAACTGCAGGCAGCAAAGCGCAACTACTGGTCGAAGTAATATTCACGAGCGCTTAGCGCGATATTTTTGCTAACGTTGAGAATGGCACTGATTAATCCCGGTGCCATTTTTTTTGCCTCAAATTGTCATACTCAACATTGAATATTGGTAATTAACAATTCAGTTTCATTGATTAAACTGAATTAACATTAAGTCAATTTCAAAGACCCTTCATTAAACTTATTTTGCATAAATTAAAAATTTTTTAGTTGTTATAATTCAAATTGTTACATGCAAATTCCTTAGCTTAACGCCTCGCTTATCCCGTGCCTCCCTGCCATTTATGATCCACATCAATTCCTGACCTATACTCCTTTGTTAGTATCTTTACAGACAATTTCAGGAGAGCGTTAGTGTGAAAGCTGACAACCCTTTTAATGCATTATTACCCGCGGCCATGGCGAAAGTTGCTGAAGATGCCGGCGTCTATAAAGCCACTAAACATCCTTTAACCACCTTCTTCTTAGCCATCACTGCTGGCGTATTTATTTCTATCGCATTTGTTTTCTACATTACTGCCACCACCGGTAGTGGCGCGATGCCCTATGGTATTGCGAAACTGATTGGCGGTATCTGCTTCTCTCTGGGTTTGATGCTGGTTGTGGTATGTGGCGCGGACCTTTTCACTTCGACGGTTTTGATTGTGGTGGCGAAAGCCAGCGGGCGCATCACCTGGATGCAACTCGGTCGTCATTGGCTGAATGTCTATATCGGTAACCTGTTTGGTGCGCTGTTCTTTGTCGCGCTGATTTGGTTAGCAGGTGAACATATGGTTGCCAACGGTGCGTGGGGGTTGAACGTCCTGCAAACCGCCGATCACAAAATGCATCACACGTTTATTGAGGCCGTTAGCCTCGGCACACTGGCTAATCTGATGGTTTGCCTGGCCGTATGGATGAGTTACTCCGGCCGCAGTCTGTTTGACAAAATGTTTGCCATGATATTGCCGGTCGGGATGTTCGTTGCCAGCGGATTTGAGCACAGCATCGCCAACATGTTTTTAATCCCTATGGCCATTGTCATTCGCGACTTCGCCAGCCCGGAATTCTGGCAACTGGCCGGCTCCAGCGCCGCACAGTTCCCCTCTCTCAGCGTTGGCGACTTTATTGTTAACAACCTTATTCCCGTGACAATCGGCAACATTATCGGCGGCGGATTGTTAGTCGGTTTGACCTATTGGGTCATCTATCTTCGTGGTGATGAGCCGGTTCACTAAGCAATTGATACGGGCGTGCTCAAGGGCACGTCATCGTCAGAGTCTCCCTAAATAAGGCAGGTATATCATGTCCGAACTTAACGAAAAAATGGCGTCAGCCTGGGAAGGATTTAGCGCCGGCGAATG
The DNA here is from genome assembly GCF_032082325.1 of Pantoea sp. CTOTU50773. Classification (NCBI taxonomy): domain Bacteria; kingdom Pseudomonadati; phylum Pseudomonadota; class Gammaproteobacteria; order Enterobacterales; family Erwiniaceae; genus Pantoea; species Pantoea sp. CTOTU50773. Next base: position 6,926 of record NZ_DAMDQC010000168.1, read on the forward strand.
GCAGAACGGTGTCAACGTCCGTGACTTTATCCAGAAAAACTACACCCCCTATGAAGGTGACGAATCTTTCCTCGCAGGCGCCACACCCGCCACCACTAAACTGTGGGACAGCGTGCTGGAAGGTATAAAGATTGAGAACCGCACCCATGCACCGGTTGATTTCGATACCGACCTGGCTTCTACCATCACGTCACATGATGCGGGTTATATCAATAAATCGCTGGAGACCATCGTAGGTCTGCAGACTGAAGCTCCACTAAAACGCGCCATTATCCCGTTTGGCGGCATCAAAATGGTCGAGGGCTCTTGTAAGGTTTATGGCCGTGAACTCGACCCAGCGCTGAAAAAAGTCTTCACCGACTATCGTAAAACTCATAACCAGGGTGTGTTCGATGTCTATACCCCTGATATTTTGCGCTGCCGTAAATCCGGTGTCTTAACCGGTCTGCCAGATGCTTATGGTCGTGGTCGTATCATCGGTGACTATCGCCGCGTGGCGCTGTACGGCATTGATTATCTGATGAAAGATAAAGTGGCGCAGTTCAATTCACTGCAAAGCGATATGGAAAATGGTGTCAATCTTGAAGCCACCATCCGCCTGCGTGAAGAAATCTCCGAGCAACACCGTGCGCTTGGCCAGATTAAAGAAATGGCGGCCAAATACGGCTCTGATATTTCTCTGCCCGCTACCACAGCGCAAGAGGCTGTACAGTGGACCTACTTCGGCTATCTGGCCGCGGTGAAATCACAGAACGGCGCCGCGATGTCATTTGGTCGCGTATCCACCTTCCTCGATGTTTATATCGACCGTGATATTAAAGCGGGCAAACTGACTGAAGAAGGCGCGCAGGAGTTAATTGACCACCTGGTGATGAAACTGCGTATGGTACGTTTCCTGCGCACTCCAGAATATGACGAACTGTTCTCAGGTGACCCAATCTGGGCAACCGAGTCTCTGGCCGGTATGGGTGTCGATGGCCGTACTTTAGTCACCAAAAGTACCTTCCGCTTCCTGAATACCTTGTACACCATGGGCCCATCACCGGAACCTAACATGACCATTCTGTGGTCAGAGAAGCTGCCGGTTAACTTTAAGAAATATGCGGCCAAAGTCTCTATCGATACGTCTTCATTGCAGTATGAGAATGACGATCTGATGCGTCCTGACTTTGATAACGATGACTACGCGATCGCCTGCTGTGTGAGCCCAATGATTGTCGGCAAACAGATGCAGTTCTTCGGCGCCCGCGCCAACCTCGCTAAAACACTGCTGTATGCAATCAACGGTGGCGTGGACGAAAAACTGAAAATGCAGGTTGGCCCGAAAGAAGCGCCAATCACTGATGAAATTCTGGATTTCGACACGGTGATGGCACGTCTGGATCACTTCATGGATTGGCTGGCTAAACAGTATGTCACTTCATTGAATATCATCCATTACATGCATGATAAGTACAGCTATGAAGCTTCACTGATGGCGCTGCATGACCGTGACGTCTATCGCACCATGGCGTGTGGTATCGCAGGCTTGTCAGTGGCGGCGGATTCCCTGTCTGCCATTAAATATGCCAAAGTAAAAGCCGTGCGTGATGCGGATGGTCTGGCCGTAGATTTCGAGATTGAAGGCGAGTATCCGCAGTTTGGTAACAACGATTCACGCGTCGATGATATGGCGTGTGACCTGGTTGAACGTTTCATGAAGAAAATTCAGAAACTGCAAACCTATCGTAATGCAGTACCTACCCAGTCGGTGCTGACCATCACCTCTAACGTGGTGTACGGTAAGAAAACCGGTAACACCCCTGATGGTCGTCGTGCAGGTGCGCCATTCGGTCCAGGTGCTAACCCTATGCACGGTCGCGATCAGAAAGGTGCCGTTGCCTCACTGACCTCTGTTGCCAAACTGCCGTTTGCTTACGCGAAAGATGGTATTTCCTATACCTTCTCCATCGTGCCAAATGCACTGGGTAAAGATGACAACGTGCGTAAAACCAACCTTGCGGGCCTGATGGATGGTTACTTCCACCATGAAGCCAATATCGAGGGCGGTCAGCACCTTAACGTCAACGTAATGAACCGTGAGATGCTGCTGGATGCGATGGAACATCCGGAGAAATATCCACAGCTGACCATTCGTGTTTCCGGTTATGCTGTGCGCTTTAACTCGCTGACCAAAGAGCAGCAGCAGGATGTGATTACCCGTACGTTCACTCAGTCCCTGTAATCCTCCCTGAAATGTAAAGGCTCCTGCGGGAGCCTTTTCTCCACAAGTCTGTTTTGCCAGTTTGCTTTCGCTGGCAGCCTGGCAAAATCGACTTTAATCCAAGAGCACAACACAGATTGTGCCGCCTGTTGTTAAGGCTAACCCGGAGAATACATCGCAATGTCAACCATCGGTCGTATCCACTCATTCGAATCCTGCGGCACCGTTGACGGTCCCGGCATCCGTTTTATCACCTTCTTTCAGGGCTGCCTGATGCGCTGCCTCTACTGCCATAATCGCG
>NZ_DAMDQC010000169.1:0-9416 GCF_032082325.1 Pantoea sp. CTOTU50773
TTCTTACACAGCCACTGGATCGTTCAACTGATCCTTAACTGATCGGCATTAGGCCTTTCGGCCCGTTTTCTTTTATGCGTTCTGGCGCCACCATTCGGCGAGCAGAATGCCAGTCGCCACGGAGACGTTAAGACTCTCAACGTTGCCGGTACCGCCAATCGACAGGCTGATATCACCCTGCTGGAAGGCGCTGTCGGACAGACCTTCACGCTCCTGACCCAGTACCAACACCATTTTGGCTGGCAGCTCAGCTTTCGCCAGCGGCGTGCCTTCATGGCTTGAAGTCGTCACGATGGTGTAACCCGCTTTGCGGAAGGCTTCCAGACCGCTGGCAAAACTTTCACCGCTGATCGCCTGCACATGTTCTGCGCCACCTTCGGCAGTACGTACTGCCGCGCCCGATTCCAGCAGGGAAGCATCGTTAACCAGCAAACCTTTCACACCGAAGTGTGCGCAGCTACGCATGATGCCACCGAGATTGTGCGGGTTGCTGACATCTTCCAGCGCCAGCACGCAATCCCTGGTATCCGCTTTTTTCAGCCACTCAGAGACTTCCATGCCCATACGTTTCTTGATGATGAAGCACACGCCGCCGTGGTGTTCGGTGCCTGAAGCCTTAGTCAGCTCGGCATCATCCACCACGTGGTAGGCTTTACGGTTGGCCGCTAACCAGCGCAGCGTTTCGCGGAAGCGCGGGGTGACGCTCTGGATAAACCAGGCACGTACAATGCTCTCTGGGCGGCTGGCAAACAGCGCCTGGCAGGCATTTTCGCCGTAAACGCGCGTCTCTTCCTGACGCTGACGGCGAATCTGCTCGGGATCGATCACCGGCTTGTTGCTGGCTGCATCATCAACCTGGCTGTCATCAGCCACTGGCGGACGAGAAACGGTGCGCCACGGAGAATCACCGAAGCTGCGGTTGTCATCACGATCATCGCGACGACCGAAGCTGCGACCGCGGTCAGCATTGCGTGCATCACGCGCGGGCGTTCCGCGTCCACCTGCACTGCTGCGACCACCTTCTTCATTATTACGTGCAGTACGAGGACCAGAACGACGATTATCTTCCTGGCGCGCAGCAGGACGGCCGCCTTTGCCGGTACGGGGATTTGGCTTTTGGCCTGCATCCTCATCACGTACATACATCACTTTTACCTTGCCGCTTTTGCCTTTAAATTCGTCGTTCATTTGTTCCTCCTGCATTGAGAGCGCGAAGATTACCTGATGTGCTGGAGCTTAGCTATCAACTATTGAACCTATTGGGCAATCCAGATTGAGCATAGCACTCAACCTTTTCATAATGTTCGGCAATCATAACATTTACAGGTCCGGTTTGAGGTGACGATGAATACTGTATGTGCCTCCTGTCAGGCAACTAACCGCGTTCCCGAGGAACGTATTGCCGATGGCGCCAAGTGTGGTCGCTGTGGCGACGAGCTGTTCAATGGTGAAGTCGTGAATGCCACGGCAGCCACGCTTGATAAATATTTGCAGGACGATTTGCCCGTGGTGGTCGACTTTTGGGCGCCGTGGTGCGGTCCGTGCGTGAACTTCGCGCCTGTTTTTAAGGATGTCGCTGACGAACGCCGCGGTAAAGTGCGCTTTGTGAAAGTGAACACGGAAGCCGAACCGGCACTCAGCTCACGCTTCCGCATCCGCAGTATCCCGACCATTATGGTGTTCAAAAAAGGTGAGATGGTCGACATGTTAAACGGGGCAATGCCCAAAGCGCCGTTTAATGAATGGCTCGACGAATCACTTTAAGCACCTCAGGCCAGCCCCTGTGCTGGCCTTGCCGTTCGCCTTCCATTAAACTGGCGTTTTTTTCCTGCCTGCGATTCTATGTCTGAAAATGCCGTTCTGCGCTTACGTGCGCAACGTTTAGCACGCGCTACGCGCCCGTTTCTTGCCCGTGGCAATCGCGTGTTGCGTTGCCAGCGTTGTCTGTTGCCGCAAAAAAATTGCCTGTGTGCCACGCTGCAACCGCAGCTAGCACGCAGCCGTTTTTGCCTGGTGATGTTCGATACCGAGCCGATGAAGCCGAGCAATACCGGACGCCTGATTGCCGATATCCTGCCTGAAACGCTGGCGTTTGGCTGGTCACGCACCGAACCTGATGAAGCGATGCTCGCAGCAGTGCAAACCACCGATTATCAGCCACTGGTAGTATTTCCGGGCTCGTATGCCGATGCAGGCAGGGAAGTCCTCATCACACCTCCGCTCACCGGCAAACCACCGCTATTTATTATGCTGGATGGCACCTGGACCGAAGCCCGCAAAATGTTCCGCAAAAGCCCCTGGCTGGATGCGTTCCCGGTGATGTCACTCAACGTTTCCACACCTTCGCGCTACACGCTGCGGGAAGCGCACGGCGAGGGCCAGCATTGTACCGCTGAAGTGGCCGCCGCGCTGCTGGAACAGGCTGGCGATGCTGAGGCAGCAAGCGCGTTACAGCAGCATTTTGAGCATTTCCGTCACGCTTATTTGGCAGGCAAGCCGCATCATCCTGTGCACTATCAGGAAAGTGTGCTGTAGGGATCGCCTGATTTTTTAACTCGTCCGTTTGATTTCTAGTCGCACATCGCCATGGAGTTGGCTCCCAACATAAGGATGATGCGCTATGAAAGTCTGGTGGCTTGTTGTGCTGCTGATAGCGGGCTGCAGCACGGCACCGCAAACTGACCGCCCTTACCCACTGCAGTTACAATCCGTTAGCACACGCACAGGTGGCATCATTAGCGTTGCTGAATTGCAGCCAGGTGATTTGCTGCTCTCCTCCGCCACCTCGCCTCAATCCTGGGGCATTCGCCTGATTAGCTTCAGCGGTGTCAGCCATGCCGCAATCTACCTGGGTGATCGGCAAGTGGCGGAAGCCGTGGGCAGTGGTGTCAAAATCATTCCGCTGCAACAGGCTATTGAGGAGAGTAATAATGTGTTGGTGCTACGCGTGCCCAGCCTCACTCAAGACCAAAGCTCGCTGTTGCGCGAATTTGCCCACCAGCAACAAGGCAAAAAATACAATTTCAAAGGTATCGTGATGTTCATGCCGTTTATGGTTTCGCGCCGCGTCTGCGAGCTGCCGCTGATGCATGAAAATCTACGCAGTGCCTGTCTTACTGCATTAGCGCGCGTGCAACTCGCCGACGTTGACGATCCTCAAGCCAATCGCTTCTTCTGCTCAGAATTCGTCATCGCAGGATATCGCCATGCAGGCGTCGAGCTACTTCAGGGACAGGCGAGCTGGGTCAGTCCGGCTGATCTCATGCATCTGCGTGATAGAGATGTCTCAGCATGGCATAGCGAGCAGAATATGCAGTACATCGGCCATTTAAAGCGCTGGAACCTTAAAGAGATCCTCAGCCTGCGATCGGCGAGTCGGCAAGCAGAGTAAACAGCGTTTACAATCATGCCAATCTTGATGTCGGGAGCGGATGATGAGCCAACGCGGACTGGAAGCACTGTTACGACCTAAATCAATCGCGGTGATTGGTGCGTCAGTTACACCGGGGCGCGCCGGCTACTTTATGATGCGTAATTTGCTGGCTGGCGGATTTAGCGGTCCGGTGCTGCCGGTCACGCCGAAGTATAAAGCCGTAAGCGGTGTGCTAGCCTGGCCGGATATTGCCAGCCTGCCGTTCGCGCCCGATCTCGCCATTATCTGTACTCATGCCAAACGCAATCTGGAGCTGCTGCAGCAGCTGGGTGAAAAAGGCTGCAAAGCCTGCATCATTCTCTCCTCGCCCGCCAGTCAGCTTGAAGAGTTGAAAGCCTGCGCCAGCCAGTGGCAAATTCGCCTGCTCGGCCCGAACAGTCTGGGATTGCTGGCCCCGTGGCAAGGATTAAACGCCAGCTTCTCGCCGGTGCCGATCGCAAAAGGACGCATTGCCTTTATTTCTCAATCCGCTGCGGTATCCAACACCATTCTTGATTGGGCTCAGCAGCGCAATCTCGGCTTCTCCTGGTTTATCGCTTTGGGCGACAGTCTGGATATTGATGTTGATGACTTGCTGGATTTCCTGGCGCGTGACGGTAAAACCAGCGCTATTCTGCTCTATCTAGAGCATCTCAGTGATGCGCGCCGCTTTGTTTCGGCCTCTCGTAGCGCCTCACGCAATAAACCGATTCTGGTGATCAAAAGCGGTCGCAGCCATCAGGCACAGGCGATGATTGGCACACTCAGCGGGCTGGATGCAGCATGGGATGCCGCGATTCAGCGTGCCGGTTTGCTGCGGGTGCAGGACACGCATGAACTGTTTTCCGCGGTGGAATCGCTGAGCCATATGCGTCCATTGCGAGGGGATAGATTGATGATCATCAGCAACGGCGCAGCCCCCGCAGCCTTAGCACTGGATGAGCTGTACGCGCGTAATGGCAAACTGGCTACGCTGAGTGATGAGACTTTACAAGCCTTGACCACGTTGTTGCCCGAGGGCGTTGGGCGCGGTAATCCGCTGGATCTCAAGGACGATGCCACCCCTGCGCGCTATGTTGCCTGCATTGAACAACTACTGGATAGCCATGAACTCGATGCATTAATGATTATCCATGCCCCGAGCGCCGTGTCTCCCGCCACCGAAACGGCCGAGCAAATTATTGCGACAGTGGCAAAACATCCGCGCGGCAAACAGGTGACACTTCTCACTAACTGGTGTGGCGAATATTCGTCACAAGCCGCTCGTCGTGCTTTCACTCAGGCCGGAATCCCCACCTGGCGCACACCGGAAGGCACTATAACTGCATTTATGCATCAGGTTGAGTATCGCCGTAACCAAAAACAACTGCGTGAAACCCCCGCTTTGCCGATAGGCCTGACACAAAATAGTACGCAGGCGCACCAGTTGATTCAGCAAGCGCTGGATCAGGGGATTAACACCCTGGATACCCACGAAGTGCAACCGGTGCTGCAAGCGTATGGTTTGTCGACGCTACCGACCTGGATTGCGAGTGACAGCCGTGAGGCCGCCACTATTGCCGATCAGATTGGTTATCCGGTGGCGCTTAAGCTGCGGTCGCCGGATATTCCACACAAATCAGAAGTTCAGGGCGTGATGCTGTATCTGCGCAGTTGTGAGGAGGTCGAGCAGGCCGCTGAAGCGATATTTGATCGCGTGCGCCACACCCATCCTCAAGCCCGAATTGATGGATTGCTGGTACAAAGCATGGCGAATCGTGCGGGTGCGCAGGAATTACGCGTGGTGGTGGAGCAAGATCCGCTGTTTGGTCCCATCATTATGCTGGGTGAAGGCGGCGTAGAATGGCAGGCCGATAAACAGGCTGCCGTCGCACTTCCCCCATTGAACATGACGCTGGCGCGTTATCTGGTGATTCAGGCGATGAAGAGCGGCAAAGTGCGCAGTCGCAGTGCGTTGCGTCCACTGGATATTGCCGGGCTGAGCCAATTGCTGGTGCAGGTTTCAAATCTGGTGGTAGATTGCCCGGAGATCCAGCGGCTGGATATCCATCCGCTGCTGGCCTCCGCGAATGAATTCACCTTGCTGGATGTCACGCTGCAACTCGCGCCATTTACTGGTGATAACGAAGCGCGTCTGGCTATCCGTCCTTACCCGCATCATCTTGAAGAACAAGTACAGCTGAAAGATGGGCAGTATTGCCTGTTCCGTCCGATCTTGCCGGAAGATGAACCACAACTGCGCGCGTTTATCGCTCAGGTAACGAAAGAAGACCTTTATTATCGTTATTTCAGTGAGATCAATGAGTTCACGCATGAGGATCTCGCCAACATGACCCAAATCGACTATGACCGAGAGATGGCCATTGTTGCAGTACGACAGCACAACGGGAATGATGAGATTATTGGTGTGACGCGTGCGATCTCGGATGCCGATAACATTGATGCGGAGTTTTCGGTGCTGGTGCGCTCCGATCTTAAAGGACTCGGGATGGGCAGACGATTGCTGGAAAAGATGATCCGCTATACGCGCGATCATGGTCTGCAACAATTGAACGGTATCACCATGCCACACAACACCGGCATGATTACGCTGGCACGAAAACTGAATTTTCGTGTGAATATACAATTGGATGATGGCATTGTCAGCCTGAATTTACCGCTCGGTGAGGCGTGATGATATCCTGTACAGAAAGGTAAAAATCCTCCTTATCAGGCCGGTTGATGTTATTATTCACCGTTAGGATCATGATTTGATGGCAAAAGGCCATGCAATGAACAGAGAAGAAGTGCACTGTGATGTTGTCTAAATTTAAACGCAATAAACACCAACAACACCTCGCACAGCTGCCTAAACTGTCACAATCCGTGTCGGATGTGACCACGCTTTACTCGCCTGCCGAGTTCCGTGAGACCCTGCTGACGAAAATCGCTGCGGCTGAAAAACGCATCTGCATCGCCGCGCTCTATCTCGAGAACGACGACGGCGGGCGTGGCATCATGCAGGCGCTCTATGCTGCGCGTCAGGCACGTCCGGAGCTGGATATCAGTATTCTGGTGGATTGGCATCGCGCGCAGCGTGGCCGAATTGGCGCCGCTCGTGGACTGACCAACGCTGATTGGTATTGCGAGATGGCAGCACAGCATCCCGAGATCGCTATTCCAGTGTATGGCATTCCCGTTAACACGCGTGAAGCACTTGGCGTACTGCATCTGAAAGGCTTCATTATTGATGACACCTTACTGTATAGCGGCGCCAGCCTGAATGATGTTTATCTGCATCAGCATGATAAATATCGCTATGATCGCTATCAGCTAATCCGCAATCCACAATTGGCGGACACCATGTACGCGTGGATTTGCGGAAATCTCAAGCAGTCCGATGCGGTTAATCGCCTTGACCAGACTGAGCGTCCATCCAGCCCTGAAATTAAAAACGAAACACGCCAGTTCCGCCAGGATTTGCGCAGTTTTAACTACCAGTTCGCGGGGAATACTGACAATGACTCACTGGCGGTCACGCCGCTGGTGGGCCTTGGCAAACGCAGTCTGCTCAATAAAACCATCTTCCATTTGATGCCGTGCGCCGAGCGTAAACTGACGCTGTGCACGCCTTACTTCAACCTGCCAGCGATCCTGGTGCGTAATCTGATCCACCTGCTGCGTCAGGGTAAAGAAGTGGAGATCATCGTGGGCGATAAAACCGCCAACGATTTCTACATCCCGCCTGACCAGCCGTTTAAAATCATCGGCGCACTGCCCTATCTGTATGAGATCAACCTGCGACGCTTTCTGAGCCGTTTGCAGTATTACGTCAATAACGGCCAGTTGACGGTGCGTTTGTGGAAAGACGGCGAAAACAGTTATCACCTGAAAGGCATTTGGGTGGATGACGAGTGGATGATGATTACCGGTAATAACCTTAATCCGCGCGCCTGGCGACTGGATTTGGAAAATGCGGTGCTTATCCATGATCCGAAGAATGAGCTGGCAGAACAGCGCGAGAAAGAGCTGGCGTTGATTCGTGAACATACCACGACGGTCCAGCACTTCCGCGAATTAGAGAGTATTTCTGACTATCCGGCGAAAGTACGTAAGTTAATCCGTCGTCTACGCCGTATCCGTATTGACCGTCTTATCAGTCGCTTACTCTAGCAGATGCGTGCGTTCATCCTCTGCGTAGTTTTACTTTGTAGTGGATGTGCGCATGTGGCACAAGATAACTGGACCGGTAAGGACAAAGCCGAACACTTCTTCTCTTCTGCCGTGCTAGCCGCTGCCGGCAGTGAAATCTCCCAACACCAGCATCAAAGCCGTGGACAAAATTTACGTTTTGGCTTTTTGTTCTCGCTGAGTTTTGGCGTAGGAAAAGAGTTATATGACAGCCGCTCTTCGGGGAGCGGCTGGAGTTGGAAAGATCTCAGCTATGACGTGGCGGGAGCGGCCACTGGCGTTGCCTTGTGGAATTTAAGCCAATAATCACAGTGCAATGCCCTTCCCTTTGCGATGGAGCATCAGGGAAATAACGAAGGCCAATGCCCCCATCGCCGACACATACCAGAAGAAACTGGTTTCAATCCCCTCTTTCTTCAGCAGTAAAGCGACATACTCGGCCGAACCACCAAAGATCGCATTAGCCACCGCATAAGATAAGCCAACACCTAGTGCGCGCACTTCTGGCGGGAACATTTCTGCTTTCAGAATGCCACTGATGGCGGTATAGAAGCTGGTGATAATCAGCGCCAGCATGATCAGTGCAAATGCGGCCCAACCGCTCTGCACATTTTGCAGCATCATCAGGATCGGCACGGTACAGATCGCTGCACCCGCACCAAAGATCATCATCGAGGATCGACGACCGATCTTATCTGAAAGCGCTCCAACGATCGGCTGAATCAACATGAAGACGAATAATGCAGCAGTCATCAATCCGCTGGCACTGCGTGCATCCATCCCTGCCGTGTTGACGAGATACTTTTGCATGTAGGTGGTAAAGGTGTAGAAGCTCAGTGAACCGCCGGCAGTAAAACCCAATACCATCAGAAATGCGCGTGAGTGATTGCGCAGCAAACCCATAACGCTGCCCGCATCTTTATGTTCACGATTCTTTTTCTCGGAGGTTTCATTCAGTGAGCGACGCAGCCACAGAGCGACCACAGCCAGCACGGCGCCAAGGAAGAAGGGGATACGCCAACCCCAACTCCGCAACTCTTCGTCGCTGAGGATCTGTTGCAGCACTACCACGGTAAGAACCGCTAACAGCTGCCCGCCGATCAGCGTCACATACTGGAATGATGCGTAAAATCCTTTACGGCCTTCTAAAGCGACTTCACTCATGTAAGTAGCGCTGGTGCCATACTCTCCTCCCACTGACAACCCTTGAAACATACGCGCCAGCAGCAGGATCACCGGTGCCGCTACGCCAATTTCGCCGTATCCTGGCAGGCAGGCGATCACCAAGGATCCTAAACACATCATGCAGACAGAAATCAGCATTGAGTTTTTACGTCCATGGCGATCGGCGATATAGCCAAACAGCCAGCCACCAATCGGACGCATTAAAAATCCAGCGGCGAATACACCTGCTGTTTGCAGTAACTGCGTAGTGGTATCGCCTGCCGGGAAGAATACATGCGCGAAATAGAGTGAGAAAAAGGAGTAAACGTAGAAATCGAACCACTCGACCAGGTTGCCCGATGACGCGCCAACAATCGCCCAGATGCGTTGTTTGCTGTTTATCGTTGATTCAGATGGTGCCACTTTTTGTTGTAGTGAGTCGGTCATGTCTTACCTCATTTCCTTGCGATAAATTAATGCCAAAGGATTCAGTAAAGCACGTGTTGGGCGGTTTCGGGAATTGGATGACGTTGAAGGTGCTAATTTGTGATTAGTAAGGGATTTTGGGGGTGAAATTAGGGCGATTGCATGCAATTTCAGCGTTATATAGACGTAAAAAAACCCTGAACTTTCGTTCAGGGTTTCTTCACTTATTTGATGCCTGGCAGTT
>NZ_DAMDQC010000170.1:0-9405 GCF_032082325.1 Pantoea sp. CTOTU50773
CACTCAGCTTGCGCGGTTTCCTCCAAACGCTCCGCCCAACAGGGCAGTTCGACGTTGAGGGTTGTTTGCTGCCATCGCTGGAAAGTGAAATCAAAAGATGGTGCCGCCCTGATAAACGTCTGGTTCTTACGCACTACAATCAGGCAGCCTTGCGCAATTACTGGCGCGCGAATGCAACCGATACCCGCTATAACCTCACATCACGTAACTGTTCGACCAGCGTAATGCAGGCGCTGGACGTTGCTACTGAAGGCTTGTTGGGTGAACACGGTTTGAAAGGGCTTTGGGTCATCCTCAACCCCGATTTTTGGTTGTTGAGCCTGGTACGCAGCCGCGCAGAAGGCATGACGTGGACGCCAGGACTGGTGATGGATTACTGCATTTTGCTGCGCCGTGTGCTGGAAACTCAACAGCGAACCAGCCGCTATCGCAAAATCATTCATCGTTTAAGAGTCGAACTGCTCGGCGCACGCATGGTCGTGCGCAGTTTGTTACGTTGACCGTTTTTGAACAGCATTCAGGCAAAACCATTCTGTTGCAGAATGGCTCTGGCCGCTGTTGTACTGAGAAAGGCGGCAAGGGGATTAGCAGAGTGGGTGAAAGTCGCCCATCCATATTCCGCCTGAATGTTGAACGGTTCCGGTATGCTCAATACCTGCAAATGCGGATGATTGATTAGACGTGGAGCATAGCTGGCGTAACCAATGAAGAGATCTGCGTGCTGTTGGTCGATTAACCATTGTGCTGCCAGTTCGCCCGTGGGGACAGCCAGGCTATCGATGCCACCCACCAGCTGACGCGCGCGCTGTTTCAACCTTTCACCGCAGCCTGGATAAACCTGTCCGATATTGTCAAACAGCTGCCAGGTGTAATCGCCGGAAGGGTCGCTTAACGGCGTCGATGTTGCCAGCCGCAGGTCGTCACGTTGTAAAAGAGAAAGCCAGGTGTCGTTTTCGGTGACAACGTCACTTCTGGTGGTCAAACATAGACTGTTAGCGGCAAATTTGCCGGTGTGCATTGCCAGACCGCGCTGTAACAGCGTGGCCGGGTGCTGAAGATTGGCGGAGGCAAAAAGATCGCAATGTTCACCTCGTTAAATCCTTTGCCGCAGTAAGCCAGCAGGACCAAAGTGGGTGTCGGTCGTCAGGCCAGACTGATGATGAAAGGCTGTCATCAGATCCGGCCAGACACCGCGCAGACTACCGGCTGCCAGAATGTGCAGCGTTGTCATGATAGGCGGTCCGATAAAAATGCTGATACCAGCGATCAGCCTGCTGTTGCATATCAATATCGCGGAATTTTTCCGGATAGAGTTTCTTCGCCATCCAGAGCTCACCCAAGCCGATAGCTTCTGGCATTGGATAGCCCCAGGCTTTGGCATATTCCGGCATCAGCCAGACCCGATGATGCTTCACCGCGTCAATGGTGCGCCAGCGTGGATTTTGTTGGATCTCATCCACCACTTGAGGATAGCGATCCTGGACAAAAATCACCTGAGGATTCCACGCCACAACTTGCTCCATGCTGACTTGCTTGAAACCCTGAACGGTCGATGCCGCAACGTTGTAGGCGCCCGCGTGCAACATCATCAAACCGGTGTATTTGCCAGAACCATAAGTGGTGAGGTCCGGATTGGCCATGTAAGCACGAACACGCTGTTGCTCAGTTAAACCTTGCAGACGATCGCTCACCAGTTTACGTCCGGCAAACGCCGCGGCAATCAGTTCTTTGGCCTGTTGCTGCTTATTCACCACCTCACCAATCAAGGTAATCCCTTCTTTGATGCCGAGATCGTAAGCTTGATTCTCATTCTGCATGCTGGGGTTAATCTTGCCTTGTTCCCCTGCATCGTCATGGCGTAAGGAAATAGCCAATACCGGAATGCCCAGCGCCGAAATCTTGTCAATCATCTCTTTTGGCGCGTAGTTAGTGACAAAAACCACCTGCGGATGCAGCGCCACCAATTTTTCTAAATCCACATGGGTCAGATCGCCCAGCATGGCTTTCTGTGTCAGTTCAGGCACCAGCTGCGCGTAGCCATCACCCAACTGTTGCTTCCAGTTCGCGAGGATGCCGACGATATTATCGGTCGCGTTGAGTTGCACCAGCAGGTTCAGCGTTTGGTGCTGTAGCACCACCACGCGATCGACCTGATCGGGGATCGTCACCTGACGACCAATTTGGTCGGTCACCACACGGCTGGCGAAGGTGTTCAAAGAGGTAAAGGTGAGTAAGCCCGCCAGAATCATGCGGTTAAGCGTTGTGTTCATGAGTTATCCCTGCAGCGTAATGCAACGGATTATATAGCGCTAATTGGCAGGTGCCTATGACTGTTTCAGTGATACGCAGTCGTCGGACGACATGGCACAGCGTCATCTGCTACAATATCGGGCCAATTGCAGCGCGATCCGCTGTCAATTTTCACCTGTCAAATCAAAACAAAAGCCATCGGGCGAATCAACCTGCATGGCGGTGGAGTAGTGGTTGTTATGTTGCACGATGTAGGAATTATTAATGTCTGGACGTTTCTGGCGGGTGCGCTGGTGATTATTCTGCTGCCCGGCCCAAACAGTTTATACGTGCTGCGTACCGGGATGAGCCGCGGTGCTAAAGCGGCGTCTAAGGCGATAGCAGGGGTGATGATGGGTGATCTGATTCTGATCTTCCTTGCCTGGGCCGGTGTCGCGACGCTGATTCGCACCAGTCCGCACATTTTTATGGTGGTGAAGTATCTGGGCGCGATGTTCCTGCTCTATTTAGGCGTAAAAATCATTCTGGGTGCATTGCGCAAGCGCGAAGGTAACCAGCCCGCTGAAGCCGTTAAAATAGAAAATTATTTCCTGCGCGCACTGCTGCTGGGCGTGACCAACCCGAAAGCCATTCTGTTCTACGTCTCCTTTTTCATCCAGTTTATTGATCCAGCAGTCACTCACACTGCGCCTGCCTTTGCAGTGCTGGGCTCGATGATTCAACTGATCAGCCTGAGCTATTACCTGATTTTGCTGATGGCGGGCAACGTGATGGTTCGCTTTCTGAAAAATCGCACTCGTCTGGTAAAACTGGGGAATATGCTCACGGGCATGTTGTTCTTTGGTTTTGCTGTGCGCTTAATGAGTGCACAAAGTTAATTTTATCCCCAGCGCTAATATCCAGGAAACAGCAGGAAAACCTGCTGTTTCCGTTTTCGGGTAGCATTTAAATTATCCCCGGCTTTCTACTCCCACCAAAATTTGTTGTGACCCGCCCAGCTTTTTTCTTTTAATTTATTCGACGTTCTTAATGAGCAGGATATTGTTTGCCATAGTGCAGTGCACTATTGGTGTGCACCGTTAAGGCGCAGAAAAGATTAATGACTGCGGACACAAGCGGATATTTAACTGGCACCACTCTTGCATACCCTTGTATATACATGAGTGTATCACTTGTCGCTAACACCCCATAATCATAACAGAAGGAAATAACTATGTTTTCTCTCCATGCTATGAAGAAATCAGTTTCTCATGTTTGCTGCTTAGGTTTATTCACACTCGCGGCACACTCTGTTTATGCAGCGGAAACAGCGCCTATCAAAATGGGGGTTGAACCCTGGTTGGGCTACGGCCAGTGGCACATAGCCTCGGCAAAGGGCCTTTTTGCCAAATCTGGGTTGAACAAGGTTGAAGTGATTAACTTCGCCGAAGATAAAGATATCAATGCGGCGCTGGCGAGTGGTCAGATTGATGCCGCCAATATCGCTACTCACACCGCTATGGGGATGATTTCCGCCGGGCTGCCGGTAAAAATCGTCCTGGTGCTGGATCAGAGCAACACGGCAGACGCCATCCTGGCGAGCAAAGAGGTCGGCAGCGTTAAGGAGCTCAAAGGCAAGCAGGTCGCATATGAAGAGGGCACCACCAGCGATATCCTGCTGCGCAGCGCGCTGGCATCGGCAGGATTATCCTTTAGTGATATTAAACCGGTGCCGATGCCTGCAGCTTCGGCTGGTAGTGCCATCCTGGCTGGAAGAGTACCCGTAGCAGTCACCTACGAGCCCTATCTCAGCGTGGCGAAGAAATCAGACCCCAGTATTAAAATGCTGTATAGCGGATCTTCCGATCCAGGTTTAATCAGTGATGTGCTGGTCGTGCGTGATGATTTTATTAAAAGCCACCCGGATGAAATAAAAGCATTAATTAAGACCTGGGGTGCGGCGCTCGATTTTTATAACGCCAATACCACTGAAGGCCGCGCCATTATTTCTAAAGCGGTGGGGGCTACACCTGAGGATTTAGATACCGCCTTTGATGGGGTTAAATATTTTACCTTGAGTGAAAACAAAGCCTATCTCTCACATGATTTCACCACTAAAACCTTCCCGCATATTTTAAAAGCGGCAACCGAGGCCGGAATTGTGACCCAACCGGTGACGCCTGCTCAAACCATTGATGCAGAGTTTGCCAATCAGCAATAAGCGTTGATAGCGCCTCTCTGCCGCACCTGTCAGCGGAGAGGCATGGAAATCAGGAGGGGGCATGAGTTCAGTTGAGTTGCAGCGGGTTAATCGTCAGGCGAAGAAAAAACGCCGTCGGAGTCACCTTTTAACCATTGGTAGAGAACCCTCACGGGCCCAATTTTTAACTATCGCGATTCTGGTGTTCGTATTCTTGATTCTGGCCTGGTGGCTGGCCACATCCTCAGGAGCAATCAAACCTATTTTTCTGCCGGGCATTGAACGCGTCTGGCATCAGATGGTGACGCTGGCACAGAACGGTACTTTGCAAAGTGATATCGCCAGCAGCCTGTATCGCATGGTGATTGCGTTCGCGATCTCCTCGGCGATGGCCATTTTGATTGGCGTTCTGGCGGGTTGCTACGGTTTGTTTAAAGCCATAGTTGAACCTCTGGTCGATTTTATTCGCTATATGCCGGTGGTGGCGTTTGTCCCTCTCACCATTTTATGGACGGGTACTGACGATATTCAGAAATTCCTCGTGATCTGGATTGGTACCTTCTTTCAGCAGGTGCTGATGATGATCGATGCCATCAAACGCGTGCCACCTGATTTCGTCGGGCTGGGTCGTACCCTTGGCTTATCCGATCGCAAAATCTTACTGCGAATTGTCATCCCCTCTGCTTTACCCGCAATTTGGGATGCATTGCGCATCAGCCTCGGTTGGGCATGGACGTGGTTAGTGCTGGCTGAATTGGTGGCTTCTACCTCAGGTTTAGGCTACCGCATTGTGGTTTCCCAACGCTATTTCCAGACCGACACCATCATCGGCTACATCCTGTTACTGGGGCTGCTGGGCCTGATTACCGACCAAATCATGCGCGCCGCTGAGCGTGTGTTATTCCGCTACAACCGGAGACGTTCCTGATGGCGAGCTTAACAATAAATAAACTGGAGAAGAGTTTCGCTCAGGGGAAATCTCGCCGCCGCGTGCTGCATGGCATCGACCTGACGCTCAATGACAACGAGTTTGTTTCGATTGTTGGGGCTTCCGGCTGCGGCAAAAGCACACTGTTATCTATTGCAGCTGGTCTGGAGGAGTTTGACAGCGGCGATGTGCTGGTAGACGGGCAACCGATTCCCGGCCCTGGGCTGGATCGCGGCGTAGTGTTCCAATCTTACACTTTGCTGCCGTGGCTGACGGCGCGCGGCAATATTGAATTTGCCCTGAAAGCCGCAGGCACACCAGCCAGCCAGTGCCGGGAAATCGCGCAGCAGCATCTGGAACTGGTGAAACTGGGTGATGCCGCCGATCGCTGGCCCAGTGAACTATCGGGAGGGATGAAGCAGCGTGTGGCCATCGCCCGAGCGCTCTCGTATCGCCCCAAAATTCTGTTAATGGATGAGCCTTTTGGCGCGCTGGATGCCATGACGCGTCACCAGATGCAGCAGTTATTGATTGAGATTTGGGAAAAGCATCGCCTGACGGTGATGTTTGTTACGCACGATATTGAAGAAGCCGTCAGGCTGTCGGACCGCATTGTCGTGATGGGCCCAGGAAAAATCGATACCACTTTCGCGGTGAACTTACCGCGCCCCCGTCATGAGGGGATCAATCGCGTACCTGAATTTATCGAGCTGCAGCATAAGGTGCTGAGCCGCATTCACCAACACGAATTCACGCACTGACAATATTGAGGATTAACTATGGCCGTTTCATTTCATGATCTGTCAACGTCTGACGTATTACCTGAGCAGCTATTCAAACGCACCGAATCTGACCTGTCGAGTTTTGCCGAAAAGGTGAAGCCGATTATTGAAGCAGTCAGAACTGAAGGGGATCAGGCGTTAATTCGTTTTGCCCGTGAATTTGATGGCGTGCAGCCAGAAACCTTTGCCATCAAGGCTGACGAACAGGAGTTCGATGCGGCATTCGAACGCGTTGATCCGCAGGTGATCGACGCGATCCGTTTCGCGGTGGAGAATATCCGCGCGTTTCATGAAGCACAGAAGCCCGAGGAGATGTGGTGGAAAGAGATGCGTCCTGGTGCTTTTGCCGGTGATCGCCATGTTCCGATTGATGCCGTAGCCTGCTATGTCCCGCGCGGTAAGGGTTCATTTCCCAGCGTATTGCTAATGACAACCATCCCCGCCATCGTCGCCGGTGTGCCGCTGCCCATTGTGATTACGTCCCCAGGCCCGGATGGCACTGTGGATGATGCAACGCTGGTTGCTGCGCGGTTGGTGGGAATTGAGCACGTGTACAAATGTGGCGGTGCACAAGGGGTGGCGGCAGTGGCGTTGGGCACCGAATCCATTCCGAAATGTTTAAAAATTGTCGGCCCCGGCAGTCCCTGGGTGGTAGCGGCCAAACGTCAGCTTGCGCATTTGATCGATCCCGGTGTGCCTGCGGGTCCTAGCGAAAGCCTAATCTTAGCGGATGATTCGGTGAATGGGGCATTGGCGGCGCTCGATCTGATAATTGAATCCGAACACGGCCCGGATAGCTCGGCTTATCTGGTGACGTCCAGCCGTCGCGTGGCGGAAGAGGCCATCGCCGCGCTACCGGGCTACTGGCAGCAGATCGGTGAAAAAAGGGCAGATTTCTCCCAGCGCGTACTCTGTGGCGACCACGGTGGCGTGATCCTCACCAAAGACTTTGCCACGGCGATTGAATTCGTCAACGCGTACGCCCCGGAACATCTCGAAGTGCTGGCACACGAACCGATGGATGTGATGATGAAAATCCGCAATGCGGGTGAAATTCTGCTGGGAGAGCATTCGCCGATTGTGCTGGGTAACTTCGTGCTCGGGCCTAATGCGGTGTTACCAACCAACGGGGCGGCGAAAACCGCAGGACCGCTCTCGGTGTTTGACTATATGAAGCGTATGTCTATCGCTTATGTCACCAGCCGGGGCTATCAGGAATTGGCTCCTAAAGCCAAACGCTTTGCGGAATATGAAGGGTTCCCCGGCCATGCATTGGCGGTGTCAGATATCCGACAGACCTTACTGAAAGGTGGGCGCGATGAATGATCGCCTGCGTCCTCCACTTGCGGCAGAAGCGCGTCGTTTAACCAAAGAAAACCAGTGGGAACGTGCCAGCGAGAAACTTCAGCAGTTGATCGCAGATGTCACCGGGATCGAGGCGATCAGCCTGCAGATCAACCGCGATCAATACAGCCTGAACTCTTTAAATGGTCGCGTGGTGCTCGCGGATGGGCGCACGCTGTTTTTCAAATTCCATCACGAAGAAGGGGAAGAGCACACCATTGATGAGTATTACCGCGCTGAACTGCTGCGTGAGCATGGCTTCGCTGTCGATGTGCCGGTCTACACCTGCGGTGAACCGGGACGACAAATTCTGCTGTACAGCTTACGCAACGATCAGCGTCTGGCGGATGTGTGCCGTGCAGTGGAATCCACAGCGGACTGGAAGCAATCAGCAGCGATTATTGAGGCTCAGCGTCGCGCCGATAGCGATATTCTCGCTCACACGCTGCCGCCGTTGCGTATGGCAACGGCGGCAGAAGTGGCAGCTGAATCTATTCATCAATTGTTCTGGAATCGACTGGTTTCCGAGGGTGATCCGGATGGCTTGGGTGGGCGAGTAGCGCAGTTCTATATTGGGCAGCGCTTCACGCTGGGTGAGGTGCAGCTCGATTGGGAAACTCTGAGCCAGATGCATTGGCAGGTCAACGGCGTGTTATATCCCAAGACTCTTCACCAGCTGTTCCTGGCCGCGGGAGAAGTGTTGAAACCTGCTGCGCTGGCGTCTCACGGTGTCGTGGTGGCACATGGTGATGCACACAATGCCAACGTATGGTACGAAACGCAGCACGGTGAACCTGAACTGGTGAGTTTCGACCCTGCTTTTGCGGGTAGCAATATTCCCGCTTTACTGGCTGAAATTAAAGCCACGTTCCATAACATTTATGCGCATCCGTGCTGGTTGTATGAACCTGACGATGCCGCCGCCCGCTATCAGGTCAATGTGCGGTGCGATGGCAACACGCTGATTGTTGAACATGACTGGCAACTCAGCCCGCTACGCCGCGCATTTCTGACCAGTAAAGGAGAGCTTTACTGGAAGCCTTTGCTTGCAGCCCTGCAGGAGAAAGGCTGGCTGCCCGGCAACTGGCAACAGATTATGCGGCTGGCGTTGTTCTGCTGTCCGACGCTGGTGATGAATTTACGTGCCGGCTCATCCAGTAACCATAATCCGACAAGCTCAGCGATTGGCTTCTCGGTTGCCGTGATGCTGGCGTGCGGCGGAGAGGATGAATTCACCCACTGGATCAACAGCCTGATCACGGAGAACTGAGATGAAAGCGATACGCCTCAAAAGTATTGGTCAGGTCACTGTTGATGAACTCTCCCCACCCGATTTGCCCGCCGGATGGGCCAGGATCAACGTGCACTCAGCAGGAATCTGTGGCTCCGATTTACATAATTTCAAAACTGGAAAGTGGATTGCTCATCTTCCGGTAACACCAGGACATGAGTTGTTCGGCGTCATTAGCGAAATCAACGGCGAGAGCGACCGCTTCCAGCCAGGCATGCGCGTAGTCGCTGATTCGCGCGTGTATTGCGGCCATTGCGCATTTTGCTCGTCTGGCGCGATGAACCTGTGCGAGTCCCTAGGCTTTGTAGGAGAAGTGTTTGACGGTGGTTTTGCTGAACAGGTAACGTTACCGCTAAGTAGTTTGCTGGCGGTACCCGATGCGATTCCCGATGAGATAGCGGTATTGAGTGAACCGCTAGGCGTGGCGTTGCGAGTGGTGAATCAACTCAATCCCGCAGAAGGTGATGCTGTGTGTGTCACGGGCGGCGGAACCATCGGAGGTTTGACAGCGTTACTTCTGCATCGCTTGAAAAAATGTCAGGTGCTGTTTGTCGAACCGAATTCGCAGCACTATCAATTGATCGCTTCTTTCGTGCCGCTGTCCTCGCCCCAAAAATATTCCTTTAGTGTT
>NZ_DAMDQC010000171.1:0-9309 GCF_032082325.1 Pantoea sp. CTOTU50773
ACTGGCCGCGCGTGGAAGAGCTGTTCCGTCGTAAAACCTGGCGCCTGACCGATCTGGTGTCTGGCGCGGTATCGGATGAGACCACCAAAGCCACCATGCGTGAGCTGGCGGAAATTGGCTACATCTCTGAACCGCACGCGGCGATTGCCTATCGCATGCTGCGCGACAACCTGCAGGAAGGCGAGTTCGGCCTGTTCCTCGGCACCGCGCATCCGGCCAAGTTCAAAGAGAGCGTGGACGAGATTCTGGGTCAGGAATTGCCGCTGCCAAAAGAGCTGGCAGAGCGCGCTGAGCTGCCATTGCTGTCGCATAATATGGCGGCAGACTTCGCTGAACTGCGTAACTTCTTGATGAAGTAATGCAAACAGGCGCGCGACCATGCGCGTTTTGAAGAGTGAGGTCGCCATCATGGCGACCTTTTTTATTTCTGTTCGTGGCGCTTAAACACCAGCTCGTTACCTTTGCTCTCATCAGCCGCAAAGAAGTAGCCATCAACATCAAACTGTTTCAGCTGCTCGGGCTTGCTCAGGCGGTTCTGAATCACATAGCGGCTCATCAGGCCACGCGCTTTCTTGGCGTAAAAACTGATCACTTTAAACTTGCCGTTCTTCTCATCAAGGAACACCGGCTTGATCAACTCACCGTTCAGTTGCTTCGGCTTCACCGCTTTGAAGTACTCATCAGATGCCAGGTTGATCAGCACCTCATCGCCTTGCTCGGCCATCGCTTCATTGAGCTTCTGCGTCAGTAAATCACCCCAGAAACCGTAGAGATCTTTCGCCGCCGGGTTGGCCAGCTTGATGCCCATTTCCAGACGATAAGGCTGCATCAAATCCAGTGGGCGCAGCACGCCGTATAAACCGGACAGCATGCGCAGGTGCTGCTGGGCAAAATCGAAATCTGCATCACTGAACGTCTCAGCCTGCAAACCGGTGTACACGTCACCTTTAAACGCCAGAATTGCCTGACGCGCATTTTCGAGCGTGAAGGGCGGCTGCCACTGGTTGAAGCGATCGGCATTCAGATGTGCCAGTTTGTCGCTGATGCTCATTAGTGAACTGATCTGCGCCGGTGAAAGATCGCGCGCAACATCGATCAGCTGTTGTGATTTTTCTAACAGTGTTGACTGCGTAAAGCGCTGTGTCGCCAGCGGGCTTTCAAAATCCAGTGTCTTCGCTGGCGAGATAACCATCAGCATCGTGTTTGTCCTTGTTGACCCGCTTGTTAACAGGGGATTGATGGGAATTAAGTTGCGACGAGTGTAGCAAAAAAGCTGCACGGATCGGCAAATCGCTCCCATTTGTTAGCGCTATCGTTATGAGGCACTTCGTGATGTTGCGCACTGAATTGTGCGTGATATTATCCCAACAGCCTTTTACACCCTGACAGTCAACCTAAGAGAAAGAGAACCATGACGGACAAACTTACTTCCTTGCGTCAGCTGACTACTGTGGTCGCCGACACCGGTGATATCGCGGCTATGAAGCTTTATCAGCCGCAAGATGCGACCACCAACCCTTCTTTGATCCTCAACGCCGCTCAAATCCCTGAATACCGCAAACTGATTGACGAAGCCATTACCTGGGCACGTCAGCAGAGCAGCAACAAAGAAGAGCAGCTGGCACTGGTTTCTGACAAGCTGGCCGTCAACATTGGTCTGGAAATTCTGAAACTGATCCCAGGCCGTATCTCTACCGAAGTTGACGCACGTCTCTCCTACGACACCGAAGCGAGCATCGCGAAGGCACGTAGCCTGATCAAACTGTACAACGATGCGGGCATCAGCAACGACCGTATCCTGATCAAACTGGCCTCAACCTGGCAGGGCATCCGTGCTGCTGAGCAGCTGGAAAAAGAAGGCATCAACTGTAACCTGACTCTGCTGTTCTCCTTCGCGCAGGCGCGTGCTTGTGCTGAAGCAGGCGTGTTCCTGATCTCGCCATTCGTAGGCCGTATCCTCGACTGGTACAAGCAGAACA
Organism: Pantoea sp. CTOTU50773; assembly: GCF_032082325.1. NCBI lineage: Bacteria > Pseudomonadati > Pseudomonadota > Gammaproteobacteria > Enterobacterales > Erwiniaceae > Pantoea > Pantoea sp. CTOTU50773. Next base: position 1,980 of record NZ_DAMDQC010000171.1, read on the forward strand.
CCGACAAGAAAGAGTACGCTGCGCATGAAGATCCAGGCGTAGTGTCAGTGGCGGAAATCTACAACTATTACAAACAGCACGGTTATGAAACTGTGGTAATGGGTGCCAGCTTCCGTAACATCGGTGAAATCATCGAACTGGCCGGCTGTGACCGTCTGACCATCTCTCCGGGCCTGCTGAAAGAGCTGGCAGAGAGCGAAGGCGCGGTTGAGCGCAAGCTGAGCTATACCGGTGAAGTCAAAGCGCGCCCTGCGAAAATGACCGAAGCTGAGTTCTTCTGGCAGCACAACCAGGATCCAATGGCCGTGACCAAACTGGCTGAAGGTATCCGCAACTTTGCCATCGATCAGGGCAAACTTGAGAAGATGATCGCCGAACTGCTGTAAGGTGATTTGCCGTGGCGGCACCCGTCGCCACGGTTTTACGCTTTCCCCTCGCTTCCGCTTTGTATTATCCTTTTTGCATTCCCCTTCAATTGCCGCATTGCGGTCAACCACAGCGATAACTTAATGGATACTTTACGTATTGGATTAATTTCCGTTTCCGATCGTGCTGCTAATGGCATTTATCAGGATCAAGGCATTCCGGCGCTGGAAAGCTGGCTCGCCGCCGCGCTGACTACCCCGTTTGAAATCGAAACCCGTTTAGTGCCCGATGAGCAGCCGATGATTGAACAGGCGATCTGCGAACTGGTCGATGAACTGTTCTGCAATCTGGTGTTGACCACCGGCGGAACCGGTCCTGCGCGCCGCGATGTGACACCCGATGCCACTTTAGCGGTCGCCGATCGTGAGATGCCGGGTTTTGGCGAACAGATGCGCCAAATCAGCCTGCAGTTTGTGCCGACTGCGATCCTTTCGCGTCAGGTGGGCGTGATACGTAAACAGTCGCTGATCCTCAATCTGCCGGGCCAGCCCAAATCCATCAAAGAGACGCTGGAAGGGCTGAAAGCAGAAGATGGTGCAGTGAAAGTGCCAGGCATTTTTGCCGCCGTACCTTATTGTTTACAGTTACTGGAAGGGCCCTATGTGGAAACCGATCCCGAGGTGGTAGCAGCATTTCGCCCTAAAAGTGCAAGGCGTGAGACAAACGTCTGAAAATCGCCGTTTTCAGGCATAAAATCCAGCGGTACTGGTGTGGCGAAATATTGACGGTATAGTAACTCCAGCTTTACAACCACACTGACTTGCCTCTGGATACCGCACGACTATGGATGCACACACATCGCGCCGTCTCAACGGCCAGGATTATAAAACCCTGTCGCTGGCCGCCCTCGGCGGGGCGCTGGAATTCTACGACTTCATCATCTTCGTTTTCTTCGCCGCCGTAATTGGCGAGCTATTTTTCCCGCCGGATATCCCAGAGTGGTTGCGTCAGGTGCAGACCTTCGCGATTTTCGCCGCCGGTTATCTGGCGCGCCCTCTGGGCGGCATCATCATGGCGCACTTTGGTGACAAAGTTGGGCGCAAGAAGATGTTTAGTCTGAGCATTCTATTAATGGCGTTACCCACGCTGGCAATGGGCGCACTGCCGACTTATGCCAGTATTGGCATCGCAGCGCCGATTTTGATGCTGCTGATGCGCGTGCTGCAGGGCGCGGCGATTGGTGGCGAGGTGCCGGGCGCGTGGGTGTTTGTGGCTGAGCATGTGCCGGAGAAACGCATCGGTTTCGCCTGCGGCACGCTGACGGCGGGTTTAACGGCGGGGATTTTGCTGGGTTCGCTGGTGGCAACGGTACTCAACACCACACTTTCACCGGCTGCGATTCGCGATCACGGCTGGCGCATTCCGTTCTTCCTCGGTGGCCTGTTTGGTTTGCTGGCAATGTATCTGCGCCGTTGGTTACATGAAACGCCGGTGTTTAAACAGATGCAGGAGCGTAAAGCATTATCCGAGAAACTCCCGCTGCAAACCATTCTGACCAGCCATAAGCGCGGGATTGTGGTGTCGATGTTGGTCACCTGGCTGCTTTCGGCCTGCATTGTGGTGGTGATCCTGATGGCACCCACGTTAATGCAGAAGCAGCATGCGATTCCCGCAGCGTTAAGTCTGCAGGCGAATAGCGTTGCTACCATCATGTTGCTGATCGGCTGCGTCGTCGCTGGCTGGCTGGTGGATCGCTTCGGCGCGGCATTAACGCTGATGGGCGGTTCGTTGCTGTTGGCCATCTTCAGCTGGAACTTCTTCCATCAACTGGATGGTTCGCCTGAGATGCTGTTCGTCTGGTACGGCCTGGCGGGATTGAGCGTGGGCGTGGTGGGTGTGGTGCCCTTTGTAATGGTCAAAGCGTTCCCGGCGGCGGTGCGTTTCACCGGCATCTCCTTCTCATACAATGTGGCCTATGCGATTTTTGGCGGTCTGACACCGATTAGCGTGACGCTGATGATGCAACTCACGCCGATGGCGCCGGCCTGGTATGTGCTGGCGTTGGCGCTGATTGGCTTGCTGGTTGGCCTGTGGCTGCAGAGCGAAAAACAGCGATCGACGCTGCTCAATCAGGTGAATGTCTAACCTAAGGCGCGTAAGCGCCTTTTTCTTTTCCGCATTTTTTTAAAATTATTTTAGTTTTAACCCTTGATGCGCTCTGAAGCGGCCCCATTTAGTTGTCATCGAGTGATGTCAGGCAGCAAAAAAAGGCTGTCACAGCAGTTGAAAAGGGTCAGTTTGACCGCACATCTGCTAACAACGCTAATTGACAAAGAATTTAAGTGGGAGACGTTTAGATGGGTAAGATTATTGGTATTGACTTGGGTACAACCAACTCATGTGTTGCGGTTATGGATGGTGGTAAAGCACGTGTGCTTGAAAACGCCGAAGGCGATCGCACCACACCGTCAATCATTGCATATACACAAGATGGCGAAACTCTGGTCGGTCAGCCGGCTAAACGTCAGGCGGTGACTAACCCGCAGAACACCCTGTTCGCGATCAAGCGCCTGATTGGCCGTCGTTTCCAGGACGAAGAAGTGCAGCGTGATATTAAAATCATGCCTTACAAAATCATCGGTTCTGATAACGGTGACGCATGGTTGAACGTGAAAGACCAGAAAATGGCACCACCGCAGATCTCTGCTGAAGTGCTGAAAAAGATGAAGAAAACCGCGGAAGATTTCCTCGGTGAAGCGGTAACCGAAGCGGTTATCACTGTTCCAGCTTACTTTAACGATGCACAGCGTCAGGCAACCAAAGATGCCGGCCGTATCGCGGGTCTGGACGTAAAACGTATCATCAACGAACCTACCGCAGCCGCACTGGCTTACGGTCTGGATAAAGGTCAGGGCAACCGTACTATCGCGGTATATGACCTGGGTGGTGGTACTTTCGATATCTCTATCATCGAAATCGATGAAGTTGATGGCGAGAAAACCTTCGAAGTACTGGCGACCAACGGTGATACTCACCTCGGTGGTGAAGACTTCGACAGCCGTCTGATCAACTACTTAGTCGCGGAATTCAAGAAAGATCAGGGCATCGATCTGCATAACGATCCGCTGGCGATGCAGCGTCTGAAAGAAGCGGCTGAAAAAGCGAAGATTGAACTGTCTTCAGCGCAGCAGACCGACGTTAACCTGCCGTACATCACTGCAGATGCAACCGGTCCTAAGCACCTGAACATCAAAGTGACCCGTGCGAAGCTGGAATCACTGGTTGAAGATCTGGTGACCCGTTCTATCGAGCCACTGAAAGTTGCTCTGCAGGACGCTGGTCTGTCTGTTTCTGATATCAACGACGTAATCCTCGTTGGTGGCCAGACGCGTATGCCAATGGTTCAGGCCAAAGTCACTGAGTTCTTTGGTAAAGAGCCACGTAAAGACGTGAACCCGGATGAAGCCGTTGCTGTAGGTGCTGCGGTTCAGGGTGGTGTGTTGGCCGGTGAAGTGAAAGACGTTCTGCTGCTGGACGTAACCCCGCTGTCGCTGGGTATCGAAACCATGGGTGGCGTGATGACTTCGCTGATCAGCAAGAACACCACCATCCCAACTAAGCACAGCCAGGTGTTCTCGACGGCTGAAGATAACCAGTCTGCCGTGACCATTCACGTGCTGCAGGGTGAGCGTAAGCGTTCAGGTGATAACAAGTCACTGGGCCAGTTCAACCTCGACGGTATTCAGGCTGCACCGCGCGGTATGCCGCAGATCGAAGTGACCTTCGATATCGATGCCGATGGTATCCTGCACGTGTCTGCGAAAGACAAAAACAGCGGTAAAGAGCAGAAGATCACCATCAAAGCTTCTTCAGGTCTGAACGAAGAAGAGATCGAAAAAATGGTGCGTGACGCAGAAGCGAATGCCGAGTCTGACCGTAAGTTCGAAGAGCTGGTGCAGACGCGCAACCAGGGTGACCAGATTGCGCATAGCACCCGTAAGCAGTTGGACGAAGCCGGTGACAAACTGTCTGCTGAAGACAAAGCACCGATCGAGTCTGCGCTGACCGAGCTGAACACCGCGCTGAAAGGCGAAGATAAAGCAGAAATCGAAGCCAAAATGCAGGCATTGATGGAAGTCTCAAGCAAACTGATGGAACTGGCGCAGCAGCAAGGCCAGGCGGGCGCAGCAGATGCTGGCGACGCTTCAGCGAAGAAAGATGACGATGTTGTCGACGCTGAATTCGAAGAAGTTAAAGATAAAAAATAATTGCCCCTGACCGGGCGCGACGGCTGGCCTGACAGCCGTTGAAACCAGCACGGGCGTAGGAGATCTCTCCACGCCCGTGCGATCATGTTAAGGGCAGAACAAAATGGCTAAGAGTGATTTTTACGAGATCTTAGGCGTCTCTAAATCCGCAGATGAGCGTGAAATCAAAAAGGCTTACAAGCGCCTGGCGATGAAATACCATCCGGACCGTAACCCGGACAATAAAGAAGCCGAAGCTAAGTTTAAAGAGATTAAAGAAGCCTACGAAGTCCTGACCGATGCGCAGAAGCGTGCGGCCTATGACCAGTACGGCCATGCAGCCTTTGAACAGGGTGGCATGGGCGGTGGTGGATTCGGTGGCGGCGGCTTTGGCGGCGGCGGTGCTGACTTCAGCGATATCTTTGGCGACGTATTTGGCGATATTTTTGGTGGTGGACGCCGTCAGCGTGCTGCCCGTGGCGCCGATTTACGCTACAACATGGAGCTGTCGCTGGAAGAAGCGGTACGCGGCGTGACCAAAGAGATCCGCATCCCAACCCTGGAAGAGTGTGATGTCTGCCACGGCAGCGTGGCCAAAGCGGGTACGCAGCCACAGACCTGTTCGACCTGTCACGGTGCGGGCCAGGTGCAGATGCGCCAGGGCTTCTTCACCGTGCAGCAGGCGTGTCCGACCTGTCACGGTCGTGGTTCGGTGATCAAAGATCCGTGCAATGCCTGTCATGGACATGGTCGCGTTGAACGCCAGAAAACCTTGTCGGTGAAAATCCCGGCAGGCGTGGATACCGGCGATCGCATTCGTCTGAGTGGCGAAGGTGAAGCGGGTGAGCATGGTGCACCAGCAGGCGATCTGTACGTTCAGGTCTCGGTGAAGAAACACCCGATCTTCGAGCGTGAAGATAACAATCTGTACTGTGAAGTGCCGATCAACTTCGCGATGGCGGCATTGGGTGGCGAGATCGAAGTGCCTACTCTTGATGGTCGTGTGAAGCTGAAAGTGCCGTCTGAAACGCAAACCGGCAAGTTGTTCCGCATGCGCGGTAAAGGTGTAAAGTCGGTTCGTGGCGGAGCCGTTGGCGATTTGCTGTGCCGTGTGGTGGTGGAAACGCCAGTTAGCCTCAACGACAAACAGAAAGCGTTATTGCGTGAGCTGGAAGAGAGCTTTGGCGGCCCAACGGGTGAGAAAAACAGCCCGCGCTCTAAAAGCTTCTTCGATGGTGTGAAAAAGTTCTTTGACGATCTGACCCGCTAATCGGGTAAGTGGTTCACAATGAAGCGGAGAGGCGACTCTCCGCTTTTTTTATGGCTGTGATTTAATAGATCGTTATTACCGATCTATAAACGAGACATAAGCTGCTTTTAACGAGGTATTTACGCCGCTAAACTAGCCGCTAAAAATTGTCCTGCTCAGGAGGAGTTGTGAACAAACCCCGTAGTATTCGAAGCTTACTGAAGAGCTTTATCGCGAGCGATGCCAGCAACGGCATCGTGCTTATTCTTGCCGCTGTTGCGGCAATGATCCTCGCCAACAGTGCAGAAACCGCGCAAGGTTATCAATCGTTCCTCGCTGAGCCGGTGCAAATTCGTTTTGGCGCACTGGATATCAGCAAAAACCTGTTGCTGTGGATCAACGATGCGTTGATGGCGTTGTTCTTCTTGTTAATCGGCCTTGAAGTGAAGCGTGAGCTGATGATTGGTGAATTAGCCAGTCGCGACCGTGCCATCTTCCCGGTGATTGCAGCGCTCGGTGGTATGGTGGTTCCCGGGCTGATCTTCTTCGGTTTCAATCATGCTGATGAAATCGCTCGCAACGGCTGGGCGATCCCAACTGCCACTGACATTGCCTTTGCTTTAGGTGTGCTGGCACTGCTCGGCAGCCGCGTACCTGCCGCACTGAAAGTGTTCCTGATGGCACTGGCGATTATTGATGATCTCGGCGCTATCGTGATCATCGCGTTGTTCTATACCAGCGATCTCTCGGTGCTGTCGCTGAGCGTCGCAGCTGGCGCTATCGTATTGCTGGCGATATTGAACCGCTGCGGAGTGCGTAACATTGCGATTTACATGCTGGTGGGCGTGGTGCTGTGGACCGCTGTGCTTAAATCCGGCGTGCATGCCACGCTGGCAGGGGTGATCGTGGGCTTCTTCGTGCCGCTGGAAGAGAAGGATGGCCATTCGCCTGCCGAACACTTGGCACACGGTTTGATGCCCTGGGTAAACTGGCTGATTCTGCCGCTGTTCGCTTTCGCTAACGCGGGTATCTCTTTAAGTGGCATTACCTTTGGCGACGTGCTGTCACCGGAGCCACTGGGCATTATCCTCGGCCTGTTGATCGGTAAACCGCTGGGCATCACGTTGTTCTGCTGGCTGGCAGTGAAGTGGCGACTGGCGGTGTTGCCGAACGGCACCGCAATACGCGATATCATGGCGATCGGTGTGCTGTGCGGCATTGGCTTTACCATGTCGATCTTCATTAGTTCACTGGCCTTTGACGCCGCACATGAGCAGTTGGTGACCTTCTCGAAACTCGGTATCCTCAGTGGCTCGCTGCTGTCGGCAGTAATTGGTTACACGCTGCTGCGTATCAAACTGCGATAAACAGGGAAGGAGGCGTAAGCCTCCTTTTTTTATAATGAATCAGCTCAATTTCAATCATCTCTATTATTTCTGGCAGGTGTGCAAAACCGGCTCCGTGGTAC
>NZ_DAMDQC010000172.1:0-9221 GCF_032082325.1 Pantoea sp. CTOTU50773
GACCTTTATGGGTAAAGACGGTAAGCAGTACGTGGTGATTGCGGCGGGCGGTCACGGTTCGCTGGGCACCCAGGCGGGTGACAGTGTGGTGGCATTCCGTTTGAAGTAATGAAGTAATGAAGTAGTGAAGTCATGAATAGGGGGCGCACACTGTTCGCAGCGGCGCCCCTTTTTATTTAGCGTTTTGCGCGCTCACTCTGCACCTGCTGTGCAATACGGTCGCCAATGGTTTGATCAATGTTACGCCAGTAGGCAAACGCGCGTGACAGCACCGGTTCTTCCACGCCATCCAACAAATGCCCGCTGACGTTGTTCACCAGACGGTCGCGTGCCGCATCGTCCATCACTTTATTCACCAGCGTATTCGCCTGACCGAAATCATCATCATCTTTGCGCAGCGTATACGGCGCACGCACCATGTTGCCTTGTGATTCCCAAGTGGAGTCGGTGGGATAACGCTCGCCATCTGCCACCGGACCGCCTTTGGAATTAGGTGCATACACCGGATCTGAGACCGGATTCATCCGCATCGCACCGTCTTTGCTATAACTGTGCACCGGAGAATGAGGCGCATTGACCGGGATCTGTTTGTAATTCACGCCCAACCGCGCGCGGTGCGCATCGGCATAGGCAAATACACGACCAATCAACATTTTGTCAGGGCTCAAACCAATGCCCGGTACCAGATTGTTTGGCTCAAACGCAGCTTGCTCGATCTGTGCATGGTTGTCAGTGGGATTGCGGTTTAGCTGTAGTTTGCCGACTTTGATCAGCGGGTAGTCGGCATGCGGCCAGACTTTAGTGAGATCGAACGGGTTGAAGCGATAGGTCTCAGCTTCGGCAAACGGCATGATCTGCATGTAGAGCGTCCAGCTGGGGAACTCACCGTTTTTAATCGCGTTAAACAGATCGCGGGTGTGGTAGTCGCCATCCTGACCGGCCAAGGTATCCGCGTTTTCCTGCGCCAGAAACTCCACGCCCTGATCGGTTTTGAAGTGATATTTGACCCAAAACTTCTCACCTTGCGCGTTGACCCACATGTAGGTGTGGCTGGAATAGCCGTTCATATGACGCCAGCTTTTGGGAATACCGCGATCGCCCATCAACCAGGTAACCTGATGCGCCGATTCTGGCGACAGCGTCCAGAAATCCCACTGCATATCGTGGTCGCGCAAATTGTTGTCGGCGCGGCGTTTTTGCGAGCGGATAAAGTGCTGAAACTTCATCGGATCACGAATAAAGAACACCGGGGTGTTGTTGCCTACCATGTCGTAGTTGCCTTCGCTGGTATAAAACTTGAGGGCAAAACCGCGCGGATCGCGCCAGGTGTCGGGACTGCCGCGTTCCCCTGCAACGGTTGAAAAGCGCATCACCACATCAGTTTTTGTGCCCGGCTGAAATACCGCAGCTTTGGTATAGCGGCTGACATCGTCCGTCACTTCAAAATGGCCAAACGCGCCGCTGCCTTTGGCGTGCGGCTGGCGTTCCGGAATACGCTCACGGTTGAAGTTCGCCATCTGCTCAATCAGGTAGTGATCGTGCAGCACCAGCGGACCGTCCGGCCCGACTGACAGAGAGTGTTCATCGCTAGCTACCGGAATGCCAGCATCCGTGGTGGTCGGTTTACGATCGTCATTGCTCATAATATCTCCAGATTTTGTAAGGTTAATGCAACCCACTAAAGGTAGCAGCGCAGGCCAAACTTGCAGGCGAAGCGGGAGATGAGCGAAGGGCAGAATTAGGGTATAGAAGGGTGCTCTGAGAGAAGACCCCATTCGCGATAGGCCAGGTTAATGTCTGCTGACGAGCTAAGCAACAGCTTGGGCAAGGTCCATTCCGCATACATGCGTTGGTTACGCGGGCGATGGCGCCGAGAGGTGATAAGCAGATAACGCGTCATTTCCCAGGTCAACTTCTCGCGCTGATGTGAGGGGACAACACCGCCAATGCGCTGGGCATCAAACAGCGTACGACGCAGATAACGAAAGAAACTTTGAGTCGGTGGCAGGTCAAGCAGAATGATACCGCTGGCACGCGTTAAGCGGTCCGGTAGCGTGCGCACATAATTGCCGTCCATGACCCAGCTTTCCCCTGCGATAGCGTCGAGATGCAGTTGCCGAAAATCTGCTTCAGCGCGGGCTTGCCAGTGCGTGTTGGGGAGGTGATAAAGCTGATCCAGGTGGATGACAGGACGCGCTGTCTTGCTGGCGATGGCCTGAGCCAGCGTCGATTTACCGCTGTTTGAAGGCCCCAAAATGCAGATGCGTGGGCCGAAGTCGCTTAATGCCATCATGATGAAAATCCTTTTAATGTCATAAAAAGCTGAACCAAATTGCTGATAGCAAAAAACACCAGTATCAGCCCGCCGCCAATGTTGATGGCGATGGACAGCTTACGAATGTTGATCACTCGTGCTGAAGTCAGCAGCGTAAAACAGATGATCACCAGCCACAGGGCCATAATGGCAACGTGTATGGAGGCCAGCAGCAGATAATGCAGCAAGGCATGATCGCGCCCGGCGAATTGCGATACCACGGTGAGATACAACATCACCGCTTTTGGATTAAGCACATTGGCTAGCCAGGCATCTTTAATCCCCATGCGTGCGCTACGGTAAGAGGCGACGGGTTGGGAAATATGACGAACTCGACGCAACAACTGTACGCCGAGCCACAGCAGATAAGCAGCCCCCGCCACGCTTAACAGATTAAAGATAATGGGGGAACGCACCAGCAGGGCGCTGATGCCCAGGCCAATCAGCAGCGCATGGGTATAAATACCCAGAGCCGTGCCGAGAATGATCGAAGCCAGCCCGCGCGTGCCTGCCACCAGCGTGTTATTCATCGCGAGGGTGAAACTCGCCCCTGGCGACAAGGCCACCGGTAAGATCGCAATGATAAAGGCGAGCAGGTGCAGGTTCATGAGGGTAACGGCTAAGGAATGTTAAATAATTTTGAATATTATTAGACGGTGAAGCAATAATCTACCACTGCAATCACGCCGCCAGGACTCAGCGGACCTATAAATAGCATAACTATAAGGATGACCATGACCATCGCTTGCCTGCACACCGCCGCCAGTAATATCGCGCTGTTCGATCACGCGGCACACGCCCTTGAATTACCTCCCCACACACTGAGCCATATTGTGATGCCGCACCTGCTGGCTGAAGCTGAGCAAAATGGCGGTATGACGCAGGAGCAACAGCAACGTTTGGCTCAGCTGATGCACAGTATGGGACCGTGGTTTGATGCGATAGTCATTACCTGTTCAACGCTGGGGCCAGTGGCCGACACCTTCCAACCGCAAAAATCGGGCTGCCCGGTCTATCGCGCAGATCGGATGCTGGCAGATCACCTGCATCAAATGGCAGGGCCTGCGCTGGTACTCTGCGCGGCTGAGTCAACCTTAGCGGCTACCCGTCTGTTGTTCTGTCCACCCACGTTGCCATCTGAAAAACAGCCACAGGTCGCTCTGATTCCTGACGCCTGGGCCGCATTTAAAGCGGGTGATCATCAACGCTACCACGCGCTCATCGCTGACGCGGTAAAACAGGGACGCGAGCAGGGCGCACAACACCTAGCACTGGCGCAGGTTTCAATGGCGGCGGCGGCAGACAGCCTGCCGGAGAGCGAGCGTCCGTTGACGATTCCGCAGCTGGCATTAGCCGCGTTGATCACAAAGCGTTAATGTCGCGAAGGGAACGCCTGAGGGTGGCGTCCTCCCTCTTTTGCTCGTTAAAGGGATAACCTCTTTAGCTGTCGATACCAGGGAATGAAATAAACCAGCATGCTCCCCCAGAATATCCCCGCAGTAACGCCGCTGATTGCACCGTGAATCAGATTAAATGACAGGGAAGCGATTAATTCAGGGTGCAAAGCCACAGAAACGGAAAGCGTATATTTGGCGGCAAAGGCTAATAACATAAATATTAATGGCAACGCCGAACCTGGGCGAATAATCATGCCGTGATTTTCACTGGAGATGGGTTTGCCTGTCGCGTGAGACAACATGGCACCGATGATACCCCCAATCAGTAAACCGATAATCATGGAAAACAGCGTATAAGCAACCCAGGTGGTTTCCCGAAATACGCCATAAAAGCCCCAAACTAAAAACAAAACTGGAATGTAGAACAGTTTTTGCACCGCGACTTCACGAGTCTGTAATGCCTTAATGCCGCGAAAAATCAGATAGACGAGTAATATCCACACCCATGTTGGCGTATGTCTCAACAGTTCAATCAGTCCCATTTTTCATCTCCAGCAACCTGAACAAGGTTGACAAAAAAAATTAAGAATCCGCTTGTGATTTAAAATCATATCACTGTGAGATTATTTTAGTGCAGATATTTATCGCATGTTAATAACCGCTGAATCCGGCAGGTTAATAGATCCGCTAATAACAATACGCTTTCATGAATGTGTAATATTTGTTTGCATCGCCTGATATTAGTGATTATGGTTGGCAACACTTTTTTACGCTTCACGAACATCTTCTTATAACAACCTCTGCAAAAGAGGTGGCTTTGCTATTGCCGTTAGTCAGAAAAATAAAGACTGATGGCACTCAATAAAATGTGGGTTGTGTCAATAAACATGAATGTTTTTTAAACCTTTGGGATGAAGGAGACACGCGAAAAGCGTCAGTCTATTACCACACACCACGGCTATTATGCGCGTCGTAAAGTCATCAGTATCGCTATCGGCCTGTGTATTGGCATGTCGGGTTCCGCCGTCGCCGCAGAAAAGGACTCGGAGAAAGTTACCAGCAGCCGGGAGCGTAGCTATCAGGACGAACAAGAGCTGGTGGTAACCGGAGAGAAAACGGAACGATCGATTTTTGATACCGGATCGAGCGTTGAAGTTTTTGATAGCCGCAGGATTGATTCACTGCCCGGTGCTGAAACCGTTTCAGACTTAATGCGGATGACCGCGAATACCGTTGATGTCGGGATCGGCAACGATCTGCCAACAGTGCGCGGGGTGCATGGCTCCGGCCCATCGACGGGTGCAGGGGCATTCCTTAGCGGAACACGCCCGCGTTTAGGATTATCACTGGATGGCCGTGCGCTCACCTATAACGAACAGGCCTATGGACCGCAATCGCTGTGGGATTTAGATCGCGTGGAAGTGTTTCGAGGGCCGCAAAGTTACATTCAGGGTCGCAATGCCATCGCCGGTGCGATTGTGATGACCACCAAAGATCCCAGCTTCGAATGGGAGAGCGCTATAAAGGGTGGATTTGGCAATCAGCACGCCTCATAACTGGCGGCGATGGCCAGTGGCCCACTGATTGATGAACAGCTGGCGTTTCGTGTCAGCGTTGATCGCCAGCGCCGCCGCAGTGACATCGATCTGCCCGCTTACACGCCGGTGGGCGATCCGCGCGAAGTGCAAACCACCAATGCGCGCGCCAAACTGCTGCTCAATCTGGTCTATGACCCGCAGGGGAATCGCCTGCTTGGCGTTGATCAGGGGATCGATCGTGACAAGCCGCGAAATAACTATCTGGGACAGACCTACACCCGACGCAGCAGCGGACATCAGCTGTTTGCTCTGGATGCAGACAGCGGCAAGGTTCTGGCGAAGGTGGATACCGATCAGGTGCCGATTGGCTTACTGCTGGATGCGCAGCAGCAGCGCATTTATGTCACCAACCGCAACGGTGCCAGAGTCGAAAAGGGCGCGGGCACGGTGACGATCTTTGATGCCCGATCTCTGCAGCGAATTAACACCCTGGCGTTGCCTCCGCACCCCAATAGCCTGGCACTCGATGAGGCTAATCACGCCCTGTTCGTCACGGTGAAAAATGACGGCGCGGCGACCAAAGCGGCAAAGCTTGAGAGTGTTGTACGTATATCGGCGGAATAATGCTTCGTCGCAGCACGAGAGTTCGTGCTGCGACGAAGTTTGGGAAAAGCATGTGTTATAACGACAAAGATTCATCATCACCTTATCTAAAGTCCGCATTGTAAAAATTCACTACGCCCTCTCTCTTTTCATTTTCCTGACAGTGTAAGGAAAGCTAATTTGATAGACTTCATTCTGAGAATGAACGTTCACTACAGGGTAATTCATGAAGAATTTTCAGCGCAGTGTGATCGCCGGGCTGGTGATGTTAGTCGCCGCCTGCGATCAAAACAGCAGTCAACAAGCCGCCACTCCGACCACCGAAGTGGGTGTTAAAACCTTGCAAAGCGAGTCAGTGGCGCTGGACAGCCAGCTCGCGGGCCGCGTGACGGGCAGTATGACCTCAGAAGTGCGCCCCCAGGTTGAAGGGATTATTTTGAAGCGCCTGTTTACCGAAGGGGATGAAGTGAAAGCCGGTCAGGTGCTGTATCAAATCGATCCGGCCAGCTATCAGGCCAGTTACGATCAGGCTTTGGCACAATTAAAGAATGCTCAGGCATTGGTGAAAAGCAGCAAACTCAAAGCGGAGCGCTATGCAGCACTGGTGAAAGAGAACGGCGTGTCGCGTCAGGATGCAGATGACGCGTTAGCCACTTACCAGCAAAATGTCGCATCCGTGGATCAGTATCGTGCTGCGGTTGAAAGCGCTCGCATCAATCTTAATTACACGCAGATCAAAGCCCCAATCAGTGGACGCATTGGCATTTCCTCCGTGACGCCAGGTGCGCTGGTGACTGCCAGCCAGACCACCGCGCTGGCGACCATTCGCGCGCTCGATCCTATTTATGTCGATCTCACCCAATCCAGCGTTCAACTGCTGAAGCTGAAACGTCAGCAGGCTTCCTTGCAGCAGAGCACGGATGCCGTGCCGGTGACGGTGAAACTCGAAGATGGCAGTGCTTATGACCATCCGGGCAAGCTGGAACTGACGGAAGTGTCGGTAGATGAAGCGACGGGCACCGTGACGCTGCGCGCGATTTTCCCTAACCCGCAACATGAGTTGTTGCCGGGCATGTATGTGCGCGCCAATGTGACTAACGGCGTTAAAACCGACGCGATCCTCGCACCGCAACAGGGCATCACACGTGACGCCAAAGGCAATGCCACCGCGCTGGTGGTGGATAAAGAGAATAAAGTCGAGAGCCGTGAAGTGGTGGCCGATCGCGTGATCGGCAATAAGTGGCTGATTACCTCTGGTCTCAACAGCGGCGACAAACTGATTGTTGAAGGTACCGGTAAAGTGCAGGCGGGCATGAGCGTTAAAGCCGTAGAAGTGACGCCAAACGATATAGCCGCGACCAGCGAGGGCAACTGATATGTTGGCTCAGTTCTTTATTCGTCGGCCGGTGTTTGCCTGGGTTATCGCCATCTGCATCATGATGTTCGGTTTACTCAGTATTAACAGCCTGCCCGTGGCGCAATATCCCGATGTGGCGCCGCCACAGATCAGCATTCAGGCCACCTACACCGGAGCCTCGGCGGAAACGCTGGAGAGCAGTGTCACCCAGGTGATTGAGCAGCAGTTGACCGGGTTGGATGGTTTACTCTATTTCAACTCCACCAGCACCGCATCGACCGGTCAGGTAAAAATCAATGTGACCTTCCAGCAAGGCACTGACCCCGATATCGCTCAGGTTCAGGTACAAAACAAGGTTCAGCAGGCAGAAAGCCGTCTGCCTACCGCCGTGACCACACAGGGTGTCACCGTGGAAAAAGCGCAGAGCGACTTCCTGCTGATCCTTGCGGTGTACGATAAAACCAATAAAAGCAGTTCTTCCGATGTGGCTGACTATATGGTCAGTAATATGGAAGATACGCTGGCGCGTGTGAGCGGCGTCGGGAGCGTGCAGGTATTTGGTGCCGAATACGCGATGCGTATCTGGTTAGATCCGAGCAAGCTCGCCTCCTATTCGCTGATGCCGTCGGATGTCACCACCGCGCTGGAGAGCCAAAACACCCAGGTCTCTTCCGGCCAGTTGGGTGCGCAGCCTGCCAGTAAAGAGCAGCAACTGGTGGCAACGGTGCGTTCGCGTTCACGTCTGCAAACGCCAGAACAGTTCCGTAATATTGTGCTGAAAAGCCAGTCTGACGGTTCCGTGGTGCGCCTGAGTGATGTGGCGCGCGTCGAGATGGGTGATGAGGATTACAGTGCCAACGTGCTGGCGAACGGCCATCCCGCTTCGGGAATCGCGGTTCAGCTGGCGTCGGGTGCCAATGCGCTTGCCACCGCCGAACAGGTGAAATCGACCATCAATGAGTTCCGCAGCAGTATGCCTGCGGGTTATGAGATCGCTTATCCGCTCGACAGTACCGACTTTGTAAAAATCTCGATTGAAGAAGTGGTGAAAACGCTGATCGAAGCGGTGATTTTGGTGGTCATCGTGATGTTCGTGTTCCTGCAGAACATTCGTACCACACTGATCCCGGCGATTGCCGTGCCGGTCGTGTTACTGGGCACCTTTGGTGTGCTGTCGCTGTTTGGTTATTCGATTAACACCTTAACCATGTTCGGTATGGTGCTCGCCATCGGCTTGCTGGTCGATGATGCGATTGTCGTCGTGGAAAACGTTGAGCGCGTGATGCGCGAAGAGGGATTACCACCGCGTCAGGCCACCGAAAAATCGATGAAAGAGATCACAGGGGCGCTGATCGGTATTGCCTTAGTGCTGTCGGCGGTGTTCCTGCCGATGACCTTCTTCAGTGGTTCAACCGGTGTGATCTATCGCCAGTTTTCGATCACCATTGTGTCGTCGATGGTGCTGTCGGTGATTGTCGCGCTGACGCTGACGCCGGCACTCTGTGCCACCTTGCTGAAACCACATAACCATGAAAGCGGCACCAAAGGCTTCTTTGGCTGGTTTAACCGTAGCTATGAAAAAGTACAGGGGCGCTATCAAAACGGCGTCGGCCATGTGGTGCACAGTTCAGTGCGTTATCTGCTGCTGTACGGCGTATTGTTGATCGGATGTGCGGTGCTGTATCTGCGCCTGCCGACCGGCTTCCTGCCGACCGAAGATCAGGGCTATATCATGGTGCAGTATCAGCTGGCACCGGGTGCCACGGAAAACCGCACCAGTGAAGTCCGTCAGCAGGTTCAGCAGTACTTCGCGACCAAAGAGAAAGATAACGTTAACGTCAGCATGCTGGTGAACGGCTTCAGCTTTGCGGGCAGCGGACAGAACGCCGGTATTGGTTTTATCTCGCTGAAAAACTGGAGTGAGCGTAAAGGCTCAGAGAACAGCGCCGATGCGATAGCAGGACGCGCTATGGCCGCGCTATCCAGTATTCGTGATGCACAGATTTTCGTGT
>NZ_DAMDQC010000173.1:0-9130 GCF_032082325.1 Pantoea sp. CTOTU50773
ATATGGTATACAAAGGCATTATTGCTACTTTTCAAGCGCAAAGAAATTACAGGTGATGTTGGACTCCTTATGAAAAATATTAGAATTGCCTTTATTAAAGCCGGTTGGCACAAAGAGATTGTGCACAATGCTTTGGTGGGTTTTGAGCAAGAATTAAAAGCACAGAACGTTGAAGCGGAATTAAAAGTGCTGGAAGTGCCGGGCGCATTTGAAATGCCGCTGCTGGCAAAACGCTTAGCGGAAACCGGCAAATACGACGCGATCGTAGCGGCTGCGCTGGTGGTGGATGGCGGTATCTATCGTCACGATTTCGTTGCTGCAGCCGTGGTTGATGGCCTGATGAACGTTCAGCTGACCACCAATGTGCCAGTGTTCTCTGTCTCACTGACGCCGCACAATTTCCAGCCGGTCGATGTGCTGGAAAACTTCTATACCGAACACTTTATTAAGAAAGGCAAAGAGGCCGCGCGTGCTGCGCTGGCGATTCATAATTTGTCGATCGATTAATTCCCTCTCAGGAACACTTCATTATTCGTGGTGAAGTGTTCTTGCTCTCAATAATACCTCCCTGCCCTTAAGAACAATATGTTCTACGTTATTTCGAAAATCGCATAAGCCACTTTCTTTACTCTCCTCGGCTACTTCAACTTACGTAAATTTTTGTCGTAAACAGCAAAAGGTGTACAAAAACACTTCACATTCATAGCATTCACTATAATGTATAGCACAGGCTATAATTCTCAGGGGATGATTATGTTGATCAGGCACGTTGTATCGGTTGTGATGCTTACGCTCGCGATGAGCACTTCGGCGTTTGCTGCCGACAAACTCAAAGTGGTCACTACTTTCACTGTGATCGCAGACATGGCAAAGAACGTCGCAGGTGATGCCGCCGAAGTGACATCCATCACCAAACCCGGCGCGGAGATCCATGAATACCAACCTACCCCGGGCGATATTCGTCGCGCGCAGGGTGCCGATTTAATCCTGGTAAACGGTTTTAATCTGGAACTGTGGTTTAGCCGCTTCTATCAGCGCCTGAAAGGCGTGCCGCAAGTCACAGTGACCGAGGGCATTGAACCCTTAGGTATTACCAAGGGCCCCTACAACGGCAAACCCAACCCACATGCCTGGATGTCACCAGACAATGCGCTGATTTACGTCGATAACATCCGTAAAGCACTGCAAAAATACGATCCTGCCAATGCCGCCGTTTATCAGGCCAATGCGGATCGCTATAAAACGCAAATCCAGCAAACCCTGGCGCCGATGCGCGCGGAGATTGAAAAACTGCCGGAAAACCAGCGCTGGCTGGTGACCAGTGAGGGCGCTTTTTCCTATCTGGCACGTGATTTGGGTCTGAAAGAACTTTATCTCTGGCCGATCAATGCCGATCAGCAAGGCACACCGCAACAGGTGCGCAAAGTGATTGATGCGGTGAGAGCCAACCACATCCCGACTATCTTCAGCGAAAGCACCATCTCCGCCAAACCGGCCCAACAGGTCGCGCGTGAAGCGGGTATTCACTACGGCGGCGTGCTGTATGTTGACTCTCTCAGCAACAGTGACGGGCCGGTTCCGACCTACCTTGATCTGCTGCGCGTGACCACCGATACCGTAGCCAAAGGCATCACCGCCGGGAGCCAAAAATGACCCTAAACGTGCAGGATGTTAGCGTCACCTACCGCAACGGTCACACTGCGCTGCGTCAGGCATCTTTCTCCGTGCCAGCGGGCAGCATCGCCGCGCTGGTGGGCGTCAACGGCTCCGGGAAATCCACACTGTTTAAGGCGATTATGGGCTTCGTGCCGCTTTCGACGGGTCAGGTCACGCTGGCAGAGATGCCCGCGAAGCGTGCGCTGAAACACAATATCGTCTCCTATGTGCCACAGTCGGAAGAAGTGGACTGGAGCTTCCCGGTGCTGGTGGAAGATGTGGTGATGATGGGCCGCTACGGCTATATGAACATGCTGCGTATCCCGCGTGCGGAGGACAAACGCCGCGTGGATGAGGCGCTGGCACGCGTTGGGATGAGTGATTACCGCCATCGTCAGATTGGTGAACTCTCCGGCGGGCAGAAAAAACGTGTCTTCCTGGCACGTGCGCTGGCTCAGAGTGGGCAAATCATCCTGCTGGATGAGCCTTTCACCGGCGTCGATGTCAAAACTGAAGCGGCGATCATCGCCCTGTTGCAGGAGCTGCGCGATGAGGGCCGCACCATGCTGGTCTCCACGCACGACCTCAACACCATTCCTGATTACTGCGACCGCTGCGTGCTGGTGAAAAACACCGTACTAGCCAGCGGCGAGCTGCGCGACACCTTTACCGCCGCCAATCTGGCACGCACCTTTGACGGTGAGGTACAGCAGCGCAATGCCGCACTGTTGCAGAAGATAGCCGCGCAACCGGGGGCGGATCATGTCGTGGATTATTGAGCCGTTTGGCTATCAATACATGCTGAATGCGATGTGGATCGCCGCGCTGGTCGGGGCGATTTGCGCGTTTCTTTCCTGCTTTCTGATGCTGAAAGGCTGGTCGCTGATTGGTGATGCGCTGTCACATTCGATAGTGCCGGGCGTAGCTGGCGCGTACATGCTGGGGTTGCCCTTCTCACTCGGTGCCTTTCTCTCCGGCGGACTGGCGGCAGGCAGCATGCTATTCCTTAACCAGCGCACGCGCCTGAAAGAGGATGCGATCATCGGACTGATCTTCTCCTCCTTCTTCGGCATCGGGCTCTTTCTGATGTCGCTCAATCCGACGTCGGTCAATATTCAAACCATCGTACTGGGCAACATCCTCGCGGTGGCGCCCGCCGATATCTGGCAGCTCGGCACCATCGGCGTGGTGACGCTGACGTTATTGCTGCTTAAGTGGAAAGATTTGATGGTGACGTTCTTTGATGAAAGCCACGCGCGCTCACTTGGGCTGAATACCACCGGCTTAAAGATCCTGTTCTTTACCCTGCTCGCTGCCTCCACCGTCGCCGCATTGCAAACCGTTGGCGCCTTTATGGTGATTTGTCTGGTGGTGACACCCGGCGCCACCGCTTATCTGCTCACCGATCGCTTCCCGCGTTTGTTGATGATTGCCGTGGCTATCGGCAGCATCACTAGCTTCCTTGGCGCGTGGAGCAGCTATTTCCTTGATGGTGCCACTGGCGGCGTGATCGTGGTGGCACAGACTCTGGTGTTCCTGTTGGCGTTCGTCTTTGCGCCTAAACATGGCGTGCTGGCGGCCCGGCGACGCGCTCGTCTGGCGCAGGAGATCAACCTCAATGATTGAAATACTGCTGAGTCCTTTCGAATTCGAATTTATGAATATGGCGCTGATCATCACGCTGATTTTGTCGCTGCCGTGCGCCATGCTGTCCGCATTTTTAGTGTTAAAAGGCTGGTCACTGCTCGGCGATGCCATGAGTCACGCGGTATTTCCCGGCGTGGTGCTGGCGTGGTGGATCGGCCTTCCTTTCGCGATTGGCGCTTTTATCGCAGGCATGCTGTGTGCACTCGCCACCGGTTTTATCAGCCAGAATAGCCGCATCAAGCCTGATACCGTGATGGGCATTGTGTTTTCGGGGATGTTTGGTGCCGGACTGGTGCTCTACCTAAAACTGAAACCGGAAGTCCATCTCGACCACATTCTGTTCGGCGATATGCTGGGTATTGGCTGGGCGGATATCGCACAAACCGCCGCCATTGCGCTGCTGGTGGTGCTGGTGCTAAGTGTGAAATGGCGCGATTTGTTGCTGCATGCCTTTGACCCACAACAGGCGCGCGCCTGTGGCATCAACACTAATGTGATGCATTACGGGCTGCTGTGTTTGATTGCGCTGACCATCGTTGCCGCGCTGAAATCGGTGGGAGTGATTTTGTCTATCGCCATGCTGATCGCGCCAGGAGCGATCGCACTGCTATTGGCGCGGCGATTCTTACAGGTCATGCTGCTGGCGGCGCTGATTGCCATCCTGACTGGATTTTGCGGAGTGTACGCGTCCTTCTTCCTCGATAGCGCGCCGGGCCCCACCATCGTGGTGCTGTATAGCCTGTTATTTGTGGTGACGTTTGAGAGTGTGAGCTGGCGCGAGAGAGCGAATGGTCGCGGCTTAGCGGCTATCAAATAAAGTGATTCCGGGCCGCAAATTTCAAGATTGGGCCATAAATTTAATTTATTGGGCCGATAATGAGTGAAATGGGCTGTAAAATATTTATAATGGACCGTAAATGTTTAGTGTGGGCCATAAATATCGATATCATGGATCATTAACGTTCAATATGGGCCACAAATCTACCTGGTCTTAAGCTTTCAGCGAGTGCAAAGCACGGGCCAGGTAGATTTCTGATTTATGGATTTTAAGCTAATCCCAGAGGCATACGATTTTGATCCAGCCAACCTCCCCAGATGATCTTTCAAACCTTCAACACCAAATTCTCTCAACTATCGCAAGTGCCGAGTCTTCGCTTAGTTCCGGTGACCTCGCGGGCCGTCTTGGTGTGGGTCGTTCTACGATCAAACGGCATATCGAGGTTTTGCTTGGTCAAAGCAAAATTACCCGGCACGGCGTAGGACGGGGGACTCGGTATACCGCGCTGGCGCCCTTGAACAAGCTACCCCAATACGGTTCATCGGTGACGGAGAAGACCCCTGAATATCATTCCTCTTCCCTCACTACAGCTCAATCATTGCATCAATATCTAAACTTACCCCTGTCAGTAAGGGATATTTCCGGGTATGACCGAAGCTTCGTGGACAATTATATTCCGAACGAAACGTTCCTCCTGCCCCAGACGCTAGCCCTGGCCTTGATGAATGAAGGCAAAATGGCAGGGCAACAACCCGCAGGTACCTACGCGCGAAAAGTTCTGGAGCAATTGCTCATTGATTTGTCCTGGTCATCTTCTCAACTTGAAGGAAACCGATATTCATTGCTGGCCACCGAAGAACTATTCAAAAGTGGCGCGGCATCAAATGATTTAGATGCCGTCATGCTGCTTAATCATAAACAGGCAATAGAGTTTTTGGTCGATGCAGTCCCTGAATCTGGATTAACTGGGCCGGTAATCAGCAATTTACATGCTTTATTGATGCATGATTTACTGTCAAATCCTGACGAGTTGGGAGCGATCAGACGCAAAATCGTGAATATTTCGGGAACGACCTACACTCCACTACAGGCACCGTTCCTGTTAAAAGAAATGTTCGACATCATTATCAAAAAATCACGGCTGATTAATAATCCTGTGGAGTCAGCCTTTTTCCTGTGGGTCAATATCGCTTATCTGCAACCCTTTGAAGAAGGGAATAAAAGAACCAGCAGGCTGGCCGCAAATATTCCACTCATGATCTACAATAGTGCTCCACTCTCCTTTCTTGATGCTGATGTCACAAGCTATGCCTACGCAATGATGGGAATCTATGAAAAACGTGACGTGACTTTAGCCGTTGAGTTGTTCGAACATTTATATCGTCGTTCAATCAAACGCTATGCCGTCACACTGGAAGCTATGGGCGTTCCGGACCCGTTTAGACTTCGTCACCGGGAAGATTTAAACACCACTATTCGCTTAATCGTTGCAGAGGGTCAGAATATTGAGTCTGCGATGCAGGTGATTGAACTTGATCCTGATGACAAAGAGCGATTCATGCAGCTTTTACAGAACGAGCTACGCATATTGAGTACGTTAAATTGTGCCCGGTATCGTCTATCAATATCGCTAACGGAGCAGTGGATCCGTCAGGGTCGGCCAGGTTAGTAGTGAGGCCGACATACATCGTACATACCCGTTTTTGGCTAACCCGCATCGCGGCTTAACGTTATAGTGCCCTCTCTGATGACGATATGAAACCGGCATGAAACTCACCCTCGACAATGATCTCACCATCCGCAAACTGCTGATTTTCAGTTGCTACATGGAAACGGAAAACCTCGCCAGAGCGGCAGAAACGCTGGGGATCAGCACCGTGAGCGTGCATCGTGCGCTGCACACGTTGGACGAGAGTTTGCGTTGTCCGCTGTTTGAACATAAAGGCCGCAACCTGGTGGCACTGCCCGCCGCTACGACGCTGCTGGAATACAGCCGGGAAGCGCTGGCCACGCTGAGTCAGGGCATTGATGAAACACGACGCACTGCAGGTATCGGTCTGGGGCATCTGCGTGTGGGCACCTTATATTCTCTGTCGCTGGAAACCGTGCCGCGTCTGATCATGAAAATGAAACTGCGCCGCCCCGAGTTAGAACTCAACCTCACCATGGGTTCTAATGATTTGCTGCTGCGCGCGCTGAAAGACAATCAGCTGGATGCGATTATCATTTCTGTCAGCGAAGCCGAGATTGATGAAAAGATTTTTGAGCAGGTCGCGCTGTTCCAGGATGACATCTTCCTCGCCGTGCCAGCGGGTGGCGATGATAAAAGCGAGGAAGATATCGATCTGCGCAGCTACAGTGACAAACCCTTTGTCTCGCTAGCCGAAGGTTTTGCCACCTTTGCCGGTTTTCAGGAAGCCTGCCACGTGGCCGGTTTTGAACCCAACATCGTCACGCGCGTGAATGACATCTTCTCGATGCTGAGTCTGGTGCAGGCGGGCATGGGCTATTCGCTGGTGCCGGGCAGGATGCGTAAGCAGTATGAAAACGATCTGCGTTTTCTCCGCTTAGCCGAGCCGTATCAAATGCGGCAACAGATCGCTATCGTGTTTCCGCGCAACCGCGAACATGATCCAAATCTGCTGGCGCTGGTGGCTGAAGGGCGTATGTTCGCCCTGAGTTTGCAGGAAAAAGTTCAGCGCGCCAGCCGCTGAAACAGACGCAGCGCCAGTTCAGCGCCGCTGCGCTCAAGGGCAATACATTCGCCCTGACACTGCACGCTGCGCGTTAAGCCCGTCAGCACTTCACCGGGCGGCATCTCAATCACCAGACGCACTTCACGTTCTTTTGCCGCCACCATCGCGTCATGCCAGCGCACGCTGCGCGCCATGTTCATCGCCAGATCGTCAGCAATACGCTCCGGCTGCCAGAGAACGCGGGCGCTGCTGCCGCTGAGATAAGCGAATTGTGGACGTTGCAACCTGACCTTATCGATAGCGGCTTTGAGTTGCTGCGCGGGGCTATCTAGTAGTGCACAGTGTGAAGGCACGCTGATCGCCAGCCGCTGCGCTCGCTGTGCCCCCTGCGCCAGCGCCTGCTGCGCCACTGCCGCCATGGCACTGTCACTACCCGCTATCACAATCTGTGTTTCAGCATTGATGTTGGCGATAAAACTGGTTTGCCCATCCACCAGCGCTTCGACTTGTGCCAGCGTCATACCACTGATCGCCGTCAAACCATAGCCCTGCGGATACGCCTGCTCCATGAGTTCACCGCGCAGCGCCACAAGGTGCAGAGCATCGGCAAAATCTATAACCCCTGCGATCACCGCCGCAGGATACGCACCAATTGACAGGCCACACACCATATCGGGCTGTAATCCGCGGGATATCAGCTGGCGTGCCGCCGACACGCCCGTAATCAGCAGCGCCAGTTGTACCGCGCGCGTATGTTGCAGTGCGGTAGCCGAATCGAGCTGCAACAGGTCATCACCCAGTACCTGATGCGCCACCTGCCAGGTCTTATCGCGTGGCAGCGACTGCAACATGGCAGGCCGTTGCGTGCCTTGTCCCGGAAAAGTGAACAGCGTTTTCATTCGATTTCCTCCGTCCAGGGAAGATGTGTCAGACGGGGACCGCGCGCGGTTTTTAACAACACGCGCCCCTCACGCAGCCACTCATTAAGCGCGAACGCCCCCACCGGCGTTTCTATCTGGGTATCTACACGACAGGGTAAACGTGCAAGTTGCTGCTGCCAGGCCTTAAATTCCTCCGCCTGCAACGGCAACGGTGCGCGAATTAACAGGTCGAGATCGCTCGTGGCATGCAGCACCGGCAACCCGGTCGCCAGAGCGAATCCCGTGCTGCCGGTCACGCCCCACGACCATGACCAGCGCTGCTGATGCAGTTTCATCACTGCCTCAACCGTGGGTAATGCGCGAAACACAGAATCGCTTGCATGCGCCAGTAGCCCCTCCGGTGTATCAATCCGCAGCACATCATGCTCCCGCACCCATCCCGCCGCCCGTTGATGGCGTGCACTGCCACGCACGCCAATCGGAATGCGATCCTGCCGCATCACATCACGCCGCACCACGACCGGCTGCTGAGCGTTCCACTGTTGCGCCACCCAGCTTTCCTTAATGTCGAGCAGCGTGGTATCAGCGTGCAGCCAGAGCAGATCGTGTGGGCGGATATTCATGATTACATTCCTGAAGTTAGGCTAATAAACAGCGGCAGTGACACAATCGACAGCAGCGAACTCAGTAACAGTACCGCTTCGGCATCCGGTGACTGCACACCAAAGCGATTACCAAATACCACACCAAAGAAACCGGCTGACAGCGCAATCATCAGAATCGCGGTGATCGCCACGGTGCCGTGCAAACCAAACAACATCACAATGCCCCACGCCAGTAACGGTTGGATCAGCAGTTTGGTCACTGTCGAGCTGATCACCATGCTGTTGATTTTCAGCTGACGTGCCGAGAGGATCACCCCGGTCAGGAACAGCGCGGCGGCGGTGGCAGCCAGACCGAGCGGTTTAATCGCGGCCAGCACCAAATCCGGCATTTTGATGCCAATGGCTGACAGCACCACGCCCAATAGCGGTCCCAGCACAATCGGTTTTTTCACCGAACGCCACATCAACACCGGCAGCATCGCCAGCGTTGAACGCTGTGTTTCCCCGGCGGTACGCGCTTTTTCACGTTCGAGAATCAGCAGGCAGAAGGGGGTCATCAGCACTGAACCGCAGGCAATGGAGACGGCAACAGAGAGCGATGTCGCCGAACCTTCTCCTACCACGCTGCCAAGGATGGGCAAACCTAGCGCTGCGTAATTAGGCAACGCCACAGTCAGCGTCAATACAGCCGCATCCTGTGGCGACTTTTTGAAGATTTTAGTGGCAACAAAATAGAGCACCGCGTAGGCCACCCACATCGCCAGCGTCAGCACCACAATCAGCGGCATCTGCGCCACAATCCCGCTCCACGGCGTTTGTACCGTGGCGCTAAACAACGCGGCGGGCAGCGCAAAATCCATCACAAAA
>NZ_DAMDQC010000174.1:0-9095 GCF_032082325.1 Pantoea sp. CTOTU50773
ATGGCATTAATCAAAGCGGGAAAGGGAAGCTATGGTTCGCCGGACAAGGAATCCAGAAATCCTGGGCGATGAAGCGTGAGATGTTATCTCCGGCGTATACCACCCGATACGCAGATCTCCCGGTGGCGAAGTAAATAGCGGATTAGCGCATAACATGAGCCGCCACTCTTTACCGGGCGTTAGGAAATGGCTGAATATGCCCGCATAGCGCCACGATAAGCCGACAAAATGCCAATCCATGCCATACTTGGCAAGGCCGATTTTTCACGATGTCGCGGGGGAAAAGAGATGCGTTCAGTGGTGATTAGCGCAGTTGTCGCAGTAGCGGGTGGGGTATGCGGTGCCTTACTCAGCCAAAATGAAACCCTCTTTGCCGCGAAAGTGAGTGCCCCACCTTCCGATCCCACCATCAACTGGACCACGCCCGCTATTGCCGGTTACGGCAAAGTGCACTATGACGCCAGCAGCGCATTCCAGCCCAGCAGTGCGCTGAGTAACAAAGTGGTCTTCAAAGTCAGTCGTGGCGCGGAAGAACGCAGTCAGGTGAATCCGGCGCTGGAGCATGTGGCACAAGTGGTGAATACCTATGTGGCGGCCGGCGTGCCGGCAAAGCAGTTAAAATTTGTGGTAGCGGTGAATGGCGAAGCGACGCCCGCGATGCTGGAAAACACCCGTTTTCGACAGCTGTTTGGTGTGGATAATCCCAACCTTGCGCTGATATCGGCGCTGGAACAGCAGGGCGTCAAAGTCACGGTGTGCGATCAGGCGCTGGCCTGGCATCACTACGAACCCCAATGGATTGCAGATTCAGTGATCCATACACCTTCTGCACTTACCACGATGACCACGCTGCAAAATCAGGGGTACGCTTTACTGAGTATGTGATGCGTTTGTGGCTTTGCTGTCCCTGGCATGAACCTCAACGCCCTTATTGTGGCTTCTGTCAAAGGCTCTCTTCGATCAAAAACAACTCGAAACCTGGCTGGAAGTGTGCCAACACACCTCAACATTATCTGAAGCAGGACGACATTTATTTTCGGTCTCGCGGCAGCATAAAAAGCAGCCGAATGATGCCGATCGCTTACGTAAATACCTCATGCGCTTTGGGTTGTGTTGGGAAAATATCCAGAAAAAATGAAAGCTATCATTTGAGGCGCTGAGCGGGAATTTCATATGGGATGGCTTTGCATTACTGGAATCTTAAAGGCACGCTGCGCTTTTAATTGCCACCATACCAGATGAATGTCTTCGCTTGGCCTTTGCGTTCGGTTTAATTAAAACATTAATTAAATCAATGGCAATACAATCCAGGAATAGACTATTTTTTCTTCAAGGCGCTGTAAATTACGCGGCGATTTTGCTTTAATTAACTGACGAAGCAAGATGAGAGGACAGCATGACAAAAGCCTATATAACAAAATATGCATTAACCCGGGGCATTTACATCGCAGAAGGCGAACTCAAAAACGATGGCGAGGTATTTGTACAGCGTCGCGATCGTGAGTACAACTTTGAGCAGTTCTTTAAGAAAAAAGAGTTTCAGTTAACCGAAGAAGAAGCCCTGGCGCGTGCGGATAAAATGCGTGCGGCGCAACTTAAAAAGCTGGCGAAGGAATATCAAAAACTGAGTGAGCTGGAATTCACGATTAAAGAGTGAACGTAAGTCAGTGGATGTTCGTCAATTGACTGATAACTCGTGGGTCTGTTTGTTTGATGGGTAACTGAAAGAAATGCGTTAAGATTTCGAAAAAATAATGAAACCCCATTTTATATTACGACCCAAGCCCTGTGAAACGCCGCCTTCAGGCGGCGTTTTTAATTGTCCGATCGCACGAATATTGTGCGCTATTGCTGAAAAATAGTATGGGTGTGTAAGAATAGCGAAGCGGCGAGAGGTAATGCCGATTATGTTAATTCGCAGACTTAGGTTACTGTAATATTACGGACCAATAATAAGCAGAGGTTCGCGTGCGCGAAAACGAGATCGATATCAATTATTACGCCACCGAAATCCGGAAATTAGCAGCATCGCATCAGGCTGGAGAAACACTGAGTGAGGTAAAATCCAGAGTGGATAGCCTCATTCAGCAAATGAAAGAGTCACTCGGCAGTGACAAAGCCTGGCAGGCGAAGAATTGGGAGGCGCTGTTGGATCAGTTGAATATCTATTTGACTAACAAGGTTGATCCGAAGTGGATGACGGTGATCTCTCATGCCAAATTCCGCATTAAAAGCCGCAGACAGACCGCCATCTATTCACGAAAACACTTCAAACAATAAGGCTTTTGCCGCCCGGTCGGGCGGCAAATAAGTTATCCAAGCCAATGGTGGATAGTGAGATTAATCGCGCCGCCGCCGACAATCAGCCAGATAAACAACATCAACCCTAATAACAGCGGACGCAGACCGGCTCGCTTCAGCTGACTGATATGGGTGGTAAGACCCAGTGCGGCCATCGCCATGGCGAGCAGCACGTTATCCAGCTGATTAATGACCGCAATCGCCGGGGCGGGAATCAGATGCGCTGAGTTAAACAGCGCCACCAGAATAAATGCCAGTGCAAACCATGGGAAAGTAATACGCTGTTTTTCCCCGCTGGTGGCCGGTGCGCTGCGGCGTACCATCACTCCAATCACCACCAGGAACGGTGCCAGCATCATTACGCGTAGCATTTTGGCGATCACCGCCGCATTTTCTGTTTCCGGGCTAATGGCATGTCCGGCCGCCACCACCTGCGCCACTTCATGCATGGTCGAACCGGTGTAAATACCAAATTCACTCAGGCTCAGGCCCGGCAGTAATGGCAAAACGCTATGCCAAATCAGCGGGTAAAGGAAAATCGCCAGTGTACCGAAGATCACCACAGTCGCGACCGCCACCGCCACTTTGGACGATTCGGCTTTAATCACCGGTTCGGTCGCCAATACGGCGGCGGCACCGCAAATACTGCTACCTGCACCAATCAACCACGCGGTTTCACGATCCAGTTTCAGGATTTTACGTCCCAGCCAGCAGGCGAGGGTAAAGGTGCTGGTCAGCATCAGTACATCAATCACCACACCGCTGACGCCGACATCCAGCACCTGCTGGAAGGTGAGACGGAAGCCATAAAGGATAATGCCGAGACGCAGCAGTTTCTGTTTGGCAAACTGTACGCCCGCGTCGCAGTGACCGTGCACCGTCGGGAAGAGCGTGTTGCCGAGAATGATCCCGCCGATGATGGCCAGCGTCAGGGCGCCTAACCCCAGCTGCGCGACCGACGGCAGATTACCGAGCCATGCCGTTGCCAGCGCAATGGCCGCCGTAAGCAGCAAACCGGGCGCGAAATGCGCCATACCCTGTGAGTGTTTGTGTAGAGAGATATCAGCCATAACGCCTCCTGTGTTGCCGTTATGATGCGGAGAGATGGCTTGAAAGAAAAACTGATTATATCGTTAGAACAAATCTGAATAAGTGGTAAAGACGGGGATGAACGCAGATAAAGGCGGAGAGGGCGCGGCGAAATCGGTGTTCGCGGCGCCTTGTCGGGTTAAATCACCATACCCAAAATTTGCAGTGTGCTGCGCTGCGAGGCGGTGACGAACGGGATGTCTTTGATGTGCTGCATGCCAAAGGCTTCCCAAAACTTACGTGCACGCACGTTTTCAGCCATCACTTCCAGCCACATGTAACCTTCCTGCTTCTCACGGGCTTCATTGATGATGCTTTGGAACATGATTTTGCCGAAGTTCTTACCGGTCTGATCGGGATTCAGGTAGAGCTTATTCAACATGGCGCCCGTCATGCCGGAATCAGGAACCGGTGTATTCCAGGTGACCTTGGCAAAACCTACCGGGTGATCGGTCTCGGCGATCAGCCAGCTCTCGTTTTCCGCCGCGAGGCTGCTCTGCAGCACCGTCAGGCCATATTCTTTATCGATAAACGCATCCATTTCGTCGGTTGAAACCCACATATGTTTGAAATGCGCGCTGTAGGTCATGCGTCCCAGCTGATGAAGCAGTTCCGCGTCCTCGGCCTGAGCCTTGCGTATGGTGAAATTCATGTAAGATGTCCTGTTATCCGTCCCTATTGATGGTCGTGCAGCCAAACGTTCCATCGCTGACTTTTCAGCAGGGTACTTTAACAGGGAGAGACGGTTCCGACACATGCTAAGTGTGGAATCAGAATAGTGATGCGCCCTCCGACTGGAGAGCGCAGGGATGCGTAAGGCATCAGAACAAATAACGGGCTCCCAGAACAAACTGGTTTTCTACCAGATGCGCTTTCATTTGCTCATCTTTAAGGCCACGAGCGTTCCCGAATGTATTGTATCCGCTCTCTATTTTGCCCATATCCACATAACGGTAGCCAAGGTCCAGGCTCACCTGCTCAATCGGCGTGTAGCTAATACCGGCGCCGACACTGTAGGTCAGGTTGTTTTGCGTGGTTGAAGCATACTGACGAGAGGAGTTGCCTTGCCAACCGCCTGCTTTGATTTTACTGACGCCGACGCCTGCGGTGCCGTACAACGCAACGTTATAGCCGATTTGATAGTCACGATACACGTTCAGCATCAAGCGCTGGACATCGGTTTGCAGATGGTTATAGCTGGAAGTGAAAGTCGATGAACCACTGGTGAATTCGGATTTCTGACCAAAGGTATATTCGCCTTCCGTGCGCCAGCCATTGCCCCATTGATAACCGGCTGCAAGCGCTGCCGCGCCGTTATGTGCCTTTTCATTGCCTGCAACAAATTGCCCCACGCCAGGACGTGCGCTGGTATCCATCTCTTTGGCACGTTGTTCACTTTGCAGATATTTTGCAGAGGCGTAATAGCCTTCACGGGTTTCGGCTGCAACAGCGCTGCCCGCAGCAAACAGCATAGGCATAGCAAAGATTAACGCATTAAGTTTCATATGATTCCGTTCTCATTCTTTATCAGGTAGAGAACGCATCATAAGAAAGGCCAATCACGAGAAAAATTCGGTTGAATACTTAGGCAACCTGGTAGAGTTACGTAAGGTAGCTAAGAGCCTAAACGCAAGGTTTCAGCGCGCCTGGCGGTCTCATAAACGTATTGCAGCATCGGCTCTAAATCGGCATCCGGCCCGGAGCTGATAATTTTGCCACGCAGCCACTCAATTTCGCTGGTGATGTCGGGATGGAAAATGGTGTTGTTCTGCGCGTTACGCAGCCATTTCAGCAGAAAGTTATTCTTGCCGCGCACGCCGGCGGGTTTGCGCGTTTTTGCATTGATCTTCAGCGCCACCAAGATGCAGTAATAGAAATGCACGCGCTGACTGTAGCTCTGGGGGATCATAGGCTGTTACCCGCCATGACATCGCAAAAGTGTGAACCTGATCGGATTTTCATCGTCCTGAATGCCTGCCTGAAAGCGCCATTTGGCGCAGATATGGGCCTTTATCGGCCTTTTTTCCGCCTTGAATCGCGCGGTAACCGCACCATAAGCCAATCGGCGGCGCGGATGCAAGTAAGGAAAATCTGGTAAATGAGGCGTCACCAGGGAAAGAGGGCGGGCAAAATTTAAGGTCTTAAAAAAGCGAAGCGTTATAAAAGGAAAGGGGGCGATTTTTTGCCGTTGCAAAGACCTGAAACAGACACTTTTCTCATGCATTAACCCACTGTGCCTGGCAAAACTGTGATCTCCGTCTAGACTTAATGTTGACGATGTTCGCAGTCAGGTTGCTGTGTTGGCTATAAAGTTGTGCGTTTGTGGAGAGTTACCTATCGCAGTCCCCCGTTTTTGGCTCAATCTCCTCGCCTCAGTCCAGACATCCAACTGAAAACACCCAGCCTGACTTCGAACATCCTGTTAAAGCCTAATGAACAGGAGGAGACGTGACCCCTGCGGTTAATCAGAACAGCACCTTGCCGTCACTCAGCGGCGGTCTTTATGCCTTCTTTTTTGATGTCGACGGCACATTAGCGACCATTCAGTCGCAACCCGAGTCGGTTTCCATCCCCGCATCGGTGCGCCAGCATCTGCAACAAATCTCCAATCTGAGTCATGGCGCCCTGGCGCTGGTATCGGGCCGTCCGATTGCGCAACTGGATGCACTGGTTGCGCCACTGGAAGCGCCCGCGGCGGGCGTGCATGGTGCGGAACGCCGTGACGCCAGTGGGCACGTGCACCGGCATTCGCTGCCTGGCGACATTGCGCAAACGCTGCAAACCGAACTGCAGCAAACACTCGACCAATGGCCAGGCACCCTGCTGGAAGTGAAAGGCATGGCGTTTGCGCTGCACTATCGCAACGCGCCCGAGTACGAAAAATCCATCATGCAACTGGCGGAAGACGCCGTGACGCGCTTTCCTGCGCTGGCACTACAGCCGGGCAAGTGTGTGGTGGAGCTAAAACCGCAGGGCATCGATAAAGGTGCTGCGGTACGTGAATTTATGCAAGAAGCCCCCTTTATTGGCCGCATTCCGGTCTTCGTGGGTGACGATCTGACCGATGAAAAAGGATTTCTCGCCGTTAACGCCATGCAGGGCATTTCAGTCAAGGTCGGAGAAGGCGCCAGCCATGCGCGCTACCGTCTCGACAGCGTTGATGCGGTATGGCACTGGCTGGCGCAACTATTATTACAACTAGAACATGACATCGTCGGTAAGGAGTCAAGGTTATGAGTCGTTTAGTCGTGGTATCTAATCGTATCGCCATTCCGGATAAAGGCAAAGCCAGCGCGGGTGGTCTTGCGTTGGGCATTTTGGACGCGTTACGCACCACCCGAGGCTTGTGGTTTGGCTGGAACGGAGAAATCAGTGAATTCTCTGGCGAGGAAGAAGATGAGCCACTTTCGCAGATGGAACAGGATGGCATTACTTATGCCTCACTGCCGCTCAATCAGAACGATTATGATCAGTACTACTGCCAGTTCTCTAATACCGTTATCTGGCCGGCTTTCCACTATCGTCTGGATTTAGTGCAGTATCAGCGCGAAGCCTGGGATGGCTATTGCCGTGTGAACACCTTGCTGGCCCAGCGCCTGAAGCCGCTGCTGCAACCTGACGATGTGTTGTGGATCCATGATTACCATCTGCTGCCGTTTGCTGCTGAGTTGCGCAAACTGGGCGTCAACAATCGTATCGGCTTCTTCCTGCACATTCCGTTCCCGACGCCGGAGATCTTCAATGCGCTGCCACCGCATCAGACACTGCTGGAGATGCTGTGCGATTACGACCTGCTGGGATTCCAGACCGAGTCCGATCGCGTAGCCTTCCTCGATAGCCTCAGCCAGTTGACGCAGTTGCAGAATAAAGGCGAGAAGAAACACCGTGCCTTTGGCAATACCTTTATGACGGAGGTGTATCCGATTGGTATTGAGCCGGATAGCATCAAAGAGATGGCCGAAGGACATCTGCCACCGAAAATGGCGGCGATGAAACGTGAGCTGGGCGATGTACAAAATATTATTGCCAGCGAGCGGCTCGATTATTCAAAAGGATTGCCGGAACGCTTTCTGGCTTATGAGGCACTGCTGGAGAATTTCCCGCAGCATCGCGGCAATATCCGTTATTCACAAATCGCGCCGACGTCCCGTGGCGATGTGCAGGCCTATCAGGATATTCGCCATCAATTAGAGACAGAAGCGGGGCGTATTAATGGTAAGTACGGCACGCTCGGCTGGACACCGCTCTATTATCTGAACCAGCACTTTGATCGCCGCCTATTGATGAAAATCTTCCGCTTAACCGATGTGGGTCTGGTCACGCCACTGCGTGACGGCATGAACCTGGTGGCGAAAGAGTATGTTGCCGCGCAGGACCCGGACGATCCGGGCGTGCTGGTGCTGTCACGCTTTGCCGGGGCGGCGAACGAACTGACATCGGCACTGATCGTCAATCCTTACGATCGTGATGAAGTCGCCGCCGCACTCGACAGAGCGCTCACCATGCCGCGCACCGAGCGTATCTCGCGCTACAACGACATGATGGCGGTGTTGCGCAAGCAGGATATTACGCAATGGCGTGAGAGCTTCCTGCGTGATTTAAATGCGTTACCTGCGCGCAGCGCCGATCATGGTATCGCCAATAAAGTGGCGACCTTCCAGAAACTCGCTTAAATCTGCTTCCCGGTGCGCAATGCTGCGCACCGTTTTCACTGCCCATCTTAAACCTGCGAAATCGTTTTCATTTCCTTAAGGAGTAACTGCCTGACACGGCAGCTAAAATCGCACGTTTTGGTTAAAAAGCGTGCAATCGAACGTGAAAAAAGCTTTTTTTTCATGTCGGCCCTAAAGGTTTGGTTGGTCAGGCCGATAGTTATCTCAAATCAATGCGTCAAATCCCCAATTCATTCATATCACTAATGTAACGCACTGTTACATCCACTGCCGTCCGCTAAACACTCCCTACAAAGCCCTAACAGTTCCCAGGCGCGCTGCGTCCAGTCTTCACGCTTATCTATCATCATGGTGGTAGTGCATTTCAGCAATATTCCCTGTAAGTGATTAATTTAGAAGCAAATAGTTTTTACCAAAATCAGCACATTATGCTGCCTTTATGGTTTTAAGTGGCTTCATGTCTCCATTTAAAACCAACTAAACAGATAAAAGATCGCGTTGTCATGACAATCGACCACACAGGCTAAAAAGGTGCTTTTTAGAGTGAAATATTAGCTAAACAATTCAAATTCGCTCAAAAAACGCACAACAGAAAAGCAATGCGGAAGCTTCCAGGAAAAAATTTGCCTTAAAAGTGTGACGCAGATCACACTTTATCTAAAATTTCGCACCACTCACGTTGTATGTAGAAATCAGACGAT
The DNA here is from genome assembly GCF_032082325.1 of Pantoea sp. CTOTU50773. Classification (NCBI taxonomy): domain Bacteria; kingdom Pseudomonadati; phylum Pseudomonadota; class Gammaproteobacteria; order Enterobacterales; family Erwiniaceae; genus Pantoea; species Pantoea sp. CTOTU50773. Next base: position 8,765 of record NZ_DAMDQC010000174.1, read on the forward strand.
ATAGATTTGCGTTGTTTTCGGATTAGTCTTAAAAAACTGTAAGCAGACGTCACGGAAGATGGTTACAACTCAAGAAAAGATTGGCCTGGAGTTTTGACTACTACTGATCAGTGTCCCGGCGGGAAGTGAAACAGTTCAGTACACGTTGGCTTTGCCTGATTATTTTTTGCCATCTTTATATTTACCAACCAGCAACCCGAACCATAGAACTTTTAATTCTGTAGCCGTATATGTGTCGCGTCTATCAGGATGGAAAAAAATGGGTACATCAGAATTACTAAAACATATATATGACATCAATCTATCATATTTGCTTCTTGCTCAGCGTTTA
>NZ_DAMDQC010000175.1:0-9006 GCF_032082325.1 Pantoea sp. CTOTU50773
CCAACGGCGGCGAGCTGCTGGGTGAAATCGGTCTGGCGATCGAAATGGGCTGTGATGCAGAAGACATCGCACTGACCATTCACGCGCACCCAACCTTGCATGAGTCAGTTGGTCTGGCGGCAGAAGTGTTTGAAGGTAGTATCACGGACCTGCCAAACGCGAAAGCGAAAAAGAAATAATTTTTTTGCTAAATAAAGAAACGGCTCCTTAATGGAGCCGTTTTTTATTACGGGTTCTATTAAATTGAATCGATAAATAAGGCGCTGGAGCTAACGCATAAGCCCTGCCGGAAATAGCAGGGGCGAACCCCTGCTATTGAAGTGTTACTGCCTGACTTCGTAAGCCATTACCGCAGATAATTCAGCAGTGAATACCTTGAATCGTAATTCACAGAGTGTATTGCGATTCACCAGGCACAATACTAATAGCATGAGCCCGCCGATAATCAGCTTGCTGAATGATAACTTCATAATCACTTACTCCTTGCATTAGCACGAGCAAGCAACTACCCTAACATTGCTTAGGTGTTTCGGGTAGTTGCCTGCTCGTGCGGTTGATGAAAATTGACCGCATGAGTTTCTCCTTCCACAACCCACCTCAATTGATAATGCTTGAGGCAGATTGCCTCAAGCGCCCGCAGGCAGTCTACGCGTTTTGTTTCTTATTTCACGTCTAATTTATCTTTAATTTTAATTAAATTTCCCAGTTTTATCGTTAGTCTTTAATTAAAGATGTTAAGTGTTCATGTGATTAATTATTGATATCTTTAATCCAATCAATAAAATGCCTTAGCGGTGCGGAAAGGTATTTCCTGCTGGGGTAATAAAGCCAGAATCCTTCTTCAATCTGCGTATACTCAGTAAGTATTTCAACTAATTCTCTCTCCGCCAAAGCAGCGTTGACCGCGTCCTGATGTAAAAAGGCGATACCTAATCCGGCACATGCCGCTTGCAGAATGCGCTCATTATTGTCCAGCACCAGTGAGCCTTTTACCGCCACTTCCTGCTTGCGCCCGTCTTGCCAAAATTCCCAACGATAGCGACGTCCGCTCGGAAAGCGCCGCTCAATACAGGGAAACTGCAATAACTCCGCCGGGAACTGCGGAACGCCATGTTGAGCAAGAAAAGCCGGGCTGGCCACCGCCAGTGCGCGCATCGGCTTGCCAAAGGGCACTGCGATCATATCCTGCGCCAGCACATCGCCATAGCGTACGCCTGCATCAAAACCACTCTCAACGATATCTACCAACGCGTCATTGCTGTCGATCTCCAGCGTAATCTCCGGGAAGCGTTGCACGAACGGTAAAATGACGGATTGGAAAAACAGCGCCTCCGCCGAACGCGGCATGCTGATGCGCAACACGCCACGAGGATCGCGACGCCAGTCATTCAGTTCATCCACCGCCTGTGAAAGATCGGCCAGCGCAGGCTGGATACGCAGCAAGAATCGCTCGCCGGCTTCGGTCAGCGCCACTTTCCGCGTGGTGCGGTGCAGCAGACGCACTCCCAACCGCTCCTCAAAGTTGCGCATGGCGTGGCTCAGGCTCGAGGGCGTGACATTTCGCTCCTCAGCGGCTTTGCGAAAACTCAGATGCTGCGCGATAGCGGCAAACATCTCCAGTTCCTGCATTGATGCACGGTAGTTGTTCATTGCTGAATTCCACTCACTAAATCAACGAAAATCGCGCAATTGTTGCTGCGATTGCTGAGGTTTATAACATTAACACCGTAAGCGAAGAGGATAAATCAATGCAACAGCGTCAATTAGGCAGTCAGGGATTACAGGTTTCAGCGTTAGGATTGGGCTGCATGGGCATGAACTTTGCCTATGGTCAGAATGATGAAAAGCAAGCGTTGAATACGCTGGCGCGTGCATTTGAACTCGGCGTCAATTTCCTCGATACCGCTGAAGTGTATGGTCCTTTCACCAATGAGATGTTACTGGCGAAAGCGATCAAAGGCCGTAGCGATATCAAAGTGGCGACCAAGTTTGGTTTCCGCATTACCGATCATGGGGAGGGCTGGGAGCGCATTACCGGTGCCAATAGCGAACCGGCGCATATCCGCCGCGCCGTGGAAGGCTCACTTCAGCGCCTGGGTGTCGAAGCCATTGAATTACTGTATCAGCATCGTCTCGATCCAGCCGTGCCGATTGAGGATGTGGTAGGCGTGATGGCGGATCTGGTGCGTGAAGGGAAGGTGAAGTATCTCGGTTTATCCGAAGTCTCATCCGCCACGTTACGCCGCGCGCAGGCGGTGCATCCGATTTCGGCCCTGCAGAGCGAATACTCACTGTGGACGCGCGATCCGGAGCAAGAAATTCTCGCCACCTGCCGTGAGCTGAATATCGGATTTGTCCCTTACAGTCCGTTAGGCCGCGGCTTCCTCACCGGTAAATTCCCGGCGGCGACCACGCTGGCGGAAGATGATTTTCGTCGCTATCTGCCGCGTTTCCAACAGGACGCACAGGCGCATAACCAGAAGTTAGTGAATCAGCTTTCAGAGATGGCTGCAGGTTATGATGCGACAGCAGCACAACTGGCGCTGGCGTGGGTGCTGGCGAAAGGTGAGGATATCGTGCCGATCCCTGGTGCCAGTAAAATCGCCAATCTGGAACAGAACTGTGCTGCGGCCGCTCTCACACTTCATTCAGCCGATATTAAGGCCCTGGATACGCTATTCAATCCACAAAATATTCAGGGTGAGCGCTACAACGAAAGCGAATTCACCCTGGTCGATCGCTAATTTTTAGCCCTTCAATCACAAAATGGCAGGCTCAGGTGGCCTGCCATTTTGTGTGACCCCGCTCAAAATCCAGATAAATCTGCTAAATAACGCGCGGATGTTGCTTTTTTGTAAACAGATTAACAATCAGCCGAAATGCTGCTATGCTGGCCGACGCGGAACCGGGCACCTCACCCTACTGTTTGACAGCTCAAGGGGTGTACCGGAAAGCTATACAATGAGAGCGAGGAGAACGTCGTGCTAGAAGAATACCGTAAGCACGTTGCCGAGCGTGCTGCCCAGGGAATCGTACCTAAGCCGTTAGATGCTTCCCAAATGGCCGCGCTGGTTGAACTGCTGAAAAACCCGCCAGCGGGTGAAGAAGAATTCCTGACCGATCTATTGGTCAACCGTGTACCCCCAGGTGTTGATGAAGCGGCTTATGTAAAAGCTGGTTTCCTGGCAGCTGTCACGAAGGGCGAAGCCCTCTCTCCTCTGGTTACTCGCGAAAAGGCAGTTGAACTGCTGGGCACCATGCAGGGTGGCTACAACATCCATGCCCTGATCGAAGCGCTTGACGATGAAGCACTGGCTCCGATTGCCGCTGAAGCCCTGTCCCATACGCTGCTGATGTTCGATAACTTCTACGATGTCGAAGAGAAAGCGAAAGCGGGTAACCCCCACGCGAAGAAAATTATCCAGTCCTGGGCCGATGCTGAGTGGTTCCTGAAGCGTCCTAAGCTGGCTGAAAAAATCACCACCACCGTGTTTAAAGTGACCGGCGAAACCAACACCGATGACCTCTCTCCGGCACCGGATGCATGGTCTCGCCCGGATATTCCACTACACGCACTGGCGATGTTGAAAAACCCACGTGATGGTATCGAACCCGACGATGCCGGCAGCATTGGGCCGATCAAACAGATCGAAGAATTGCAGAAAAAAGGCTTCCCGCTGACCTACGTCGGTGACGTGGTGGGTACCGGTTCTTCCCGTAAATCTGCCACCAACTCGGTGTTGTGGTTCATGGGCGATGACATTCCGTACGTGCCAAACAAAAAAGGCGGCGGTCTGTGCCTCGGCGGTAAAATCGCACCGATCTTCTTCAACACTATGGAAGATGCGGGCGCACTGCCGATCGAAGTGGACGTTGACCGTCTGAACATGGGCGATGTGATTGACGTTTACCCGTACAAGGGTGAAGTGCGCAATCATGAAACCGACGAACTGCTGGCGACCTTCGAGCTGAAAACCGAAGTGCTGCTGGATGAAGTGCGTGCCGGTGGCCGTATTCCACTGATCATTGGTCGTGGCCTGACCACCAAAGCACGTGAGTCTCTGGGTCTGCCGCACAGCGATGTGTTTGTGAAAGCCAAAGACGTTGCAGAGAGCACCCGTGGTTATTCACTGGCGCAGAAAATGGTTGGCCGTGCCTGTGGCGTTGAAGGTATCCGTCCGGGTGCCTACTGTGAACCTAAAATGACCTCTGTAGGTTCTCAGGACACCACCGGTCCAATGACCCGTGATGAACTGAAAGACCTGGCGTGCCTGGGCTTCTCATCCGATTTAGTCATGCAGTCATTCTGTCATACCGCAGCCTATCCTAAGCCGGTTGACGTAACCACGCACCACACCCTACCTGACTTCATTATGAACCGTGGCGGTGTCTCACTGCGTCCGGGTGACGGGGTTATCCACAGCTGGCTGAACCGTATGCTGCTGCCAGATACCGTGGGTACCGGCGGCGATTCACACACCCGTTTCCCTATCGGTATCTCCTTCCCGGCGGGTTCTGGTCTGGTGGCATTTGCTGCTGCGACCGGCGTGATGCCACTGGATATGCCTGAGTCGGTACTGGTGCGCTTCAAAGGCGAAATGCAGCCGGGAATCACCCTGCGCGATCTGGTTCACGCCATCCCACTGTACGCCATCAAAGCGGGTCTGCTGACTGTTGAGAAGAAAGGGAAGAAAAACATCTTCTCTGGCCGCGTGCTGGAAATCGAAGGTCTGCCGAAACTGAAAGTGGAGCAGGCATTTGAACTGACCGATGCGTCAGCTGAGCGTTCTGCAGCGGGCTGTACCATCAAGCTGGATAAAGAGCCGATCATTGAGTATCTGAACTCAAACATCGTGCTGCTGAAGTGGATGATCTCTGAAGGTTACGGCGATCGTCGTACGCTGGAGCGCCGTGTAGAAGGCATGCAGAAATGGCTGGCGGATCCGCAACTGCTGGAAGGCGATGCGGATGCAGAATATGCGGCAGTGATCGATATCGATCTGGCCGAAATCAAAGAGCCAATCCTGTGTGCGCCAAACGATCCAGATGATGCGCGCTGGTTGTCTGATGTGCAGGGCGAGAAGATCGATGAAGTGTTCATCGGTTCTTGTATGACCAACATCGGTCACTTCCGTGCAGCGGGTAAACTGCTGGATGCGCACAAAGGCCAACTGCCAACCCGTCTGTGGGTGGCGCCGCCTACTAAGATGGATGCCGCTCAGCTGACGGAAGAGGGCTATTACAGCGTCTTCGGTAAGAGCGGTGCGCGTATCGAAATCCCAGGTTGCTCACTCTGCATGGGTAACCAGGCGCGTGTGAAAGACGGTGCGACGGTGGTTTCCACCTCAACCCGTAACTTCCCGAACCGCCTCGGTACCGGCGCGAACGTGTTCCTGGCTTCGGCTGAGTTGGCTGCGGTGGCATCCCTGCTGGGTAAACTGCCAACGCCAGATGAGTATCAGCAGTTTATGGTTCAGGTTGATAAGACGGCGGCAGATACTTACCGCTATCTCAACTTTGACCAGCTTGGTCAGTACACTGAAAAAGCTGACGGTGTGATCTTCCAGACCGCGGTTTAATCGGCGCGAAGGATGAAGAGGGGACGATGCGAATCGTCCCTTTTTTTATGCGCTTTTTTCCTCGAGCATGTCCAGGCATAATGCGAGCGCGATCCCACTTTATTCAGCGCGCTACGCACAAAATGCACCTAACCGGTGCTGCACGTCGCGCCATTAGCTACACGAGGCAAACCCATGGAGTATGAATTTCTGCGTGATTTGACCGGACAGGTCAAAGTGCGTATGTCGATGGACCACGAAGCAGTGGGGCACTGGTTCAATGAAGAGGTCAGAGAGCATCCCGGCCTGTTGGATGAAGTGGAAGCGGCGGCGCGGGAAGTCAAAGGAACGATTAATCAGTGGCAGCGTGTCGGGCATGAATACACCATCTGGCTGGATGAAGAAGAGGTGATGATCCGAGCCAACCAGCTGGCGCTGGAAGATGATGGCATGGAAGAGGGCATGACGTATTACGACGAAGAGAGTCTGTCATTTTGCGGCGTGGAAGATTTCCTCGCAGTGATCGCGGCGTATCGGCAGTTTCTTGCGGGCAGATAACCGCAAAATTTCGCCTGCATTGTCGTGGCGTAGTTTTATTTAGACTTTGGCTTTCCCTGACTCAATGGCGGCAGATGATCCCCTTGAATTCAGCGACATGTCGCCTCCAATTGTTTTTTATTTTCTGTAGGGGAAACGCCGCATCAGGACGATGCGGCGAGTTTGGCACTTACGCGCCGCTTACCACGGAGTGTGGATGATGCACCTGTTCCTCATCCACGATGGGTTCGACTTTGCCCATCAGGAACAGGTAGTTAAGAATACCGATAACCACTAATACAGCAGAGAACACCAGCGCCCAGGTGAAGTGGCCTGTCGCCCCGACGATGGCACCAGTAATAATCGGCCCCACCGCACCGCCCATGTTGGATACGGTGTTTTGCAGGCCTGCCACGATCGACACGCTGTTCTGCGGTGCCACATCGCCAGGCAGTGCCCACACCTGAGAAGCCGCAACGGTGGTGCCCGATTTGGCGATACACAGCAACAGCACGGTCATAAATACCGAGTCAGTGAACGGGGCGAAGCCGATACAGAGTGCCATCATCAGACCAATAGTCAGGAACAGCTTGCGCGTGGCGGTCAGTGACAGCACTTTTTTGTGCACCATGCGATCGGATGCCCAACCGGCCAGCACTTCAATCACCATGCCGCAAATCAGCGGCAGCGCAGCCACCATCCCCATCTTAAGGAAATCCATGCCTTTATCTTTTACCAGGTAGGTCGGTAGCCAGGTGATGAAGAAGTAAGAGGTGTAGTTGATGGTGAAGAAGCCAATGCACATTGCCCAGATATTGCGGTAGCGCAGCAGTTTGTACCACTTCATCGGACGTACGCTCTTGTCGCCATGTTTCTGCGCCTGGCCATTACGGATAAAGCGCACTTCATCCTGACTGATCGATTTGTGATCTTCCGGGTTTTCCGCATAGATGAAGTACCACGCAATCACCCAGAACACACCGAGTGATCCAATCACCAGGAAGGTGATGCGCCAGTCGAACATGGCGATCATAAATACGATCAACGGCATGGCCACGGCACCACCAAACTTCGAGGCGCTGTCGAACAGGCCTGAAACGGTGGCACGTTCGCGATCCGGGAACCAGCGCGCGGTTATCCCGGCGTTGCTCGGATAGGCGGCGGCCTCACCGACACCCAGCGCTAAACGCAGCGCCAGTAGAGATTTAAAGCCGGTTGCCAGGCCCATCGCCATGGTAGCAATTGACCACCAGGCCACCGCAATACCGAGACCTTTTTTCTGACCGAAGCGATCGGCAAACCAGCCTGCCGGGATCTGCAACAGCGCGTATGACCAGAAGAACGCTGCCATGATAAAGCCCATCATCTCGGGATTAATGTCGAGCTCTTTAATCAAATGCGGGGCAGCCGCAGAGAGTACGGTACGGTCAATATAGTTAATGGCGATCGCCAGCCACATCAGGCCAGCAATCCACCAGCGAATTCGGGTAGAGCGAGAGGTGTTGTTCATAATATTTTTTCACCTTCCCGGTGTCTTTCGCGCTGTCGCGGCGTTGACTGCAATCATTGACCCATTTTCAGGGGATAAATGACCTTGTCGCTGGCGTCAGCACCAATGACTGGGGATTAAAATTTGGATTAAGTAGGGTTTTGAGAAAATTAATCCAGCCCGTTCATAACATTTGTCGGGCGCTCGCCCTGTTTGATGCACTGCACAATCTGCGCGACGCAACGTTCACCAATGGCACTGATGGCACCGTCGGTGTAACCCGCGATATGCGAAGTCGGGATAAAGTTGCTGAGGGTGAACAGCGGATGTTCCGTCAGCGGTTCCTGCTCAACCACATCGGCGGCCGCGCCAGCGATGACGTTGTCCAGCAGTGCCTGATACAGATCTTGCTCATTGACGATGCCACCGCGTGAGGCATTGATCAGGAATGCACTCTTCTTCATGCGCTTGATGCGCGCAGCATCGAACAGATTCTGGGTTTTATCGGTGAGCGGCTTGTGCAAGGTGATGAAATCGCTGCTTTCGGTCAGCTGATCGAGGCTGACGAATTCGATGCCATGCTCGGCGGCAAATTTTTCATCCGGATAAAAGTCGACAGCAATCACGCGCATGTTGAAGCCTTTGGCACGCAGCGCAACCTGTTTACCGATATTCCCGAGGCCGATAATGCCCAGCGTTTTGCCATACACATCGGTGGCAAAGATGCGCGGCCAGTTACCGGCACGGGTTTCAATTGCAGCCTGGGTAATCTGGCGTGCGCTATTCAGAATCAACGCGAACGCGAAGTCAGCCACGGCATGTTTATTGGCATCCGGCACATTGGTGACGTAAATGCCGCGTGCGCGGGTGGCATCCAGATTGATGTTGTCGACGCCCACGCCATGCTTACACACGATCTTCAGCTGAGGTGCTTTTGCCAGCAGTGCTTCATTCACATCGGTAAAGGCAACGATCATCGCCACGGTCTCGGCCAGATGCGGCTCCAGCGCGCTAAGCGGTGCATCGGCGGGCAGGGTGATCAGCTCAAAACCCTGCTGTTCCAGCGCATCAATGGGCGCAGCGTCGTATTTGGCGAAAGACGGTGAAGTACAGATAACTTTCATAGCGTTTCCCAATCCTGGTGTTGGAACGGGCAGCAACCGCTGCCCAATCGGTCTTTACTGCAGGTACTGATTCACGATCTGGCGGATCTTCTGCTCTTCTTCGGCAGAGAAGCTCACCGCATAACGGCTGTTACCCACATCTGAACCCAGCAGTGAAACAGCTTTCTTCACGGTGGCCGGTGGGAAACCAACGCTGTAGAGATCGGTGCGCAGGCCCGTGATGTTCTCTTGTGCCTGGCGTGAGCCTTCAATATCGCCCGCATGGAAACGTGCCCAGATAGCGTTGATCTCTTTCGGC
>NZ_DAMDQC010000176.1:0-8920 GCF_032082325.1 Pantoea sp. CTOTU50773
CGCAACCGGGTTCGTGGTAGATGATGCGTTTGTGGTGCTGGAAAATATCGCGCGTCTCGTTGAAGCGGGGATGAAACCGCTACAGGCGGCGCTAACCGGCGTGCGCGAAGTGGGCTTTACCGTGCTGTCGATGAGTCTGTCGCTGATTGCCGTGTTCCTGCCACTGCTGATGCTGGGCGGCATTATCGGGCGCTTCTTCTCGGAATTTGCCATCACGCTGTCGGTGGCGATCCTCATCTCGCTGTTTATTTCGATTACGTTGACGCCGATGATGTGCGCCTACCTGCTGAAGCCGCAGGAAAAGCGCAGCCAGCCGCGCACGCGGGGTTTTGCCAAAGTGATGCTGAGCGTGCAAAACGGCTACGCGCGCTCGCTGGGTTGGGTGCTGAATCATGCCATCTGGGTGCTGATGCTACTGCTCGCCACCGTCGGGCTGACGGTGTATCTGTTTATCTCGATCCCCAAAACTTTTATGCCGGAACAAGACACCGGGCGCTTAAACGGTTTTATCTCGGCGGATCAGAGCATTTCGTTCCAGGCGATGCGCGGCAAGCTGCAGGACTTTATGAACATCATCAAAGCCGATCCGGCGGTGGATAACGTCACCGGCTTTACCGGCGGTTCGCGTACCAACAGCGGATCGATGTTCGTGTCACTTAAGCCGCTGTCGGAACGCAGTGAAAACGCGCAGGAGGTGATTGCCCGCCTGCGCACCAAGCTGGCGAAAGAGCCCGGCGCTAACCTGTATCTCAATGCGGTGCAGGATATTCGCATCGGCGGACGTGAATCTAACGCCAGCTACCAATACAGCCTACTGTCGGATAATCTCGCCGACCTGCGTGAGTGGGAGCCGAAAATTCGTCAGGCGTTTGCCGCGTTGCCAGAACTGGTGGACGTGAACTCCGATCAGCAGGACAAAGGCAGCGAAATGGATCTGACCTACGATCGGGAAAGCATGGCGCGGCTGGGTATTGAAGTCTCGGCCGCCAATGCGCTGCTGAACAACGCCTTTGGTCAACGGCAAATCTCCACCATTTACCAGCCGCTCAATCAGTACAAAGTGGTGATGGAGGTCGATCCGCGCTACACCCAGGATATCAGCGCCCTCGATCAGATGTTCGTGATCAACAGCGATGGCAAAGCCATTCCGCTGAGCTGGTTCGCCAAATGGCAACCAGCTAACGCGCCACTGTCGGTGAACCACGAAGGCCTGTCCGCCGCCTCGACTATCTCCTTTAACCTGCCGGAAGGCGTGTCGTTATCCCAGGCTTCAGCCGCCGTTGAACGCACCATGACGGCGCTCGGCGTGCCCTCCAGCGTGCGCGGCAGCTTTGCCGGTACGGCGCAGGTATTTGAACAGTCACAATCCAACCAGCTGTATCTGATGCTGGCGGCAATTGCAGCGGTGTATATCGTGCTGGGGATTTTGTATGAGAGCTACGTGCATCCGCTGACCATTCTTTCCACCCTGCCTTCGGCCGGCGTGGGCGCGCTGCTGGCGCTGGAATTGTTTAATACGCCGTTCAGTTTGATTGCGCTGATAGGGATATTGCTGCTGATTGGCATCGTGAAAAAGAACGCCATCATGATGGTGGATTTCGCGCTGGAGGCACAGCGCAACGGCAATCTCAGCGCGCGTGACGCCATTTTCCAGGCCTGCCAGATGCGTTTCCGCCCGATTCTGATGACCACGCTGGCAGCGCTGTTTGGCGCACTGCCGCTGGTGCTGACCAGCGGCGACGGTGCCGAACTGCGTCAACCGCTGGGCATCACTATTGCCGGCGGCCTGGTGATGAGTCAGCTACTCACGCTCTACACCACACCGGTGGTGTTTCTGATGATGGATAAGCTGAGTCGGCGTAAAAAAGCGGCATTGATTACCGAATGACCATGCTATACACCTTTGCTACATAGCATAAAGCGAGTAAACTTTATCCAGTCACTATGAAGGAGGTTTATATGTCTCAAGGTACAGTGTTTACCAATAATCGTACGCAAAACGTGCGTATTCCTGCTGACGTGCGCTTTCCCGACAACGTGAAAAATGTCACGGTGCGTGCGATTGGCAAAGAGCGCATTCTCACACCAATAGAAAACGCCTGGGATAGCTTTTTCCTCGATGGCCCCAGCGTAAGCGATGATTTTATGAATGAGCGTGCGTCACAGGAGCAATCTGACAGGGAAGATTTTTAATGCATCGCTATATGCTGGATACCAACATCGTTATCTATGTCATCAAACGCCGCCCGATTGAGGTTTTGGAACGCTTTAATGCCAATGTCGGGCGCATGGTCATCTCATCGATTACGCTTGCTGAACTCGTTCATGGTGCGGAGAAAAGTGCTTTTCCTGAAAGGAATTTACGCACTGTTGAAGACTTTGTTTCCCGTCTGGACGTACTCAGTTACGACCAAAGGGCAGCATTTCAATACGGCTCGATTCGCGCTGACCTGGAAAAGAAAGGCACACCCATCGGTCTGAATGATTTACACATTGCTGCACACGCGCGGAGTGAAGCGCTAACACTCATTACCAACAACCTGCGCGAATTTTCACGGGTGAACGGGTTAATCAGCGAAAACTGGCTTTAATATAACGGTAATCTTCATGAACTCGCAAACCGCTACCGTGCGCTGGCAGCTATGGATCGTCGCCTTCGGCTTTTTTATGCAGGCGCTGGATACCACCATCGTCAACACCGCCATCCCTTCAATGGCGCGTGACCTCAATGTCAGCCCACTCAACATGCATTCGGTGATCGTGTCGTATGTGCTGACGGTGGCCGTGACGTTGCCGATCAGCGGCTGGCTGGCGGATCGCTTTGGCGTGCGTAACATTTTCTTCTGCGCCATTGTGCTGTTTAGCATCGGTTCGCTGCTGTGCGCCTTCTCCACCTCGCTCGATCAACTGGTGATGGCGCGCGTGGTGCAAGGCGTCGGCGGTGCGATGATGGTGCCGGTCGGGCGTTTGACGGTGATGAAAATTGTGCCGCGCGAGCAGTACATGTCGGCGATGACCTTTGTGACAACCCCCGGGCAAATCGGTCCGCTGCTCGGTCCGGCGCTGGGCGGGATTTTAGTGCAATACGCCAGCTGGCACTGGATCTTCCTGATTAATATTCCGGTCGGCATCATCGGCGCGATTGCCACCCTGATGCTGATGCCGAATTACACCATGCAAACCAAACGCTTCGACTTCCTCGGTTTTGTGCTGCTGGCAGTGGGCATGGCGACCCTGACGCTGGCGCTCGACGGCCAGCGCAGCACCGGCGGCTCCCCGCTGCTGCTCGGCGCACTGATTCTGGTCGGCGTGTTCTCCCTGCTGTTTTACCTGATGCACGGCCGCAACAACGACAACGCGCTGTTTAGCCTGAAGCTGTTCGACAACCGCATCTACTCGATTGGCCTGCTCGGCAGCTTCACCGGACGCATCGGTAGCGGCATGCTGCCCTTTATGACACCGATCTTTTTGCAGGTGGGCCTCGGCTACAGCCCGTTCCACGCGGGTTTAATGATGATTCCGATGGTGCTGGGCAATATGGGCACCAAACGCGTGGTGGTGCGCATCGTTAACCTGTTTGGCTATCGCAATGCGCTGGTCGGGGCGACTATCGCACTGGCGCTGGTGGTGTTGCTGTTTCCGGCAGTGGCGCTGCTCGGATGGGTGTGGATGCTGCCAGTGGTCCTGCTGCTGCAAGGCATGGTGAATGCCATCCGCTTCTCCTCAATGAACACCTTAACGCTGAAAGAGTTACCGGATGATCTGGCTTCAAGCGGCAACAGCTTGCTCTCGATGATCATGCAGTTGTCGATGAGTATTGGCGTCACGGTGGCAGGCTTGCTGCTGGGTGCGTTCGCCCACGGCGCCGTGACCAACAGCGCCGCCGCACATCAAACCTTTATTTATACCTACCTGTGCATGGCGCTGGTGATTGTGTTGCCAGCACTGGTGTTCTGGCGCGTACCCAAAGATGTGAGTAAGAACGTGGATCTCAGAGGCAGGAGAAAAGCATGAAGCAGCCGTTGAAACTCGGCATTGGTGCCAAGTTGTTTGTGGCGATTTTTTCCACCTGCATGCTGGTGATCATCACCATGCACTGGGGCGTGCGCCTCAGCTTTGAGCACGGCTTTGTTGATTACATCAAGAAAGGCAATGAACAGCGTTTAACCCTGCTGAGCGATGCGCTGGCGGATCAGTATGAGCAGCACGGCAACTGGGATTTCCTGCGGAACAACGACCGCCTGATTTTCACCATTCTGCGATCGATGGAGCAAAATCCCGGCAGCAGTACGCAGTTGCCGCCACACGGCTGGCGCACCCAATTCTGGATTATCGATCAGCAGTATAAAGTGCTGTCCGGGCCACACTCACCGGTGCCGCCGGAAGGCACGCGGCGCAACATCACCACCAGCACCGGCAAAGTGGTGGGTTGGGTGATCGCCTCGCCCGCTGAACGACTGACGCGCAGCACCGATATCAACTTTGATCTGCAGCAGCGCCGCACCAGCTGGATGATCGTCACCCTCACCACGCTGCTGGCGGCGCTGGTCACCTGGCTGCTGGCGCGCGGCTTATTGGCCCCGGTGAAGCGGCTGGTGGATGGCACCCATGAACTGGCGGCAGGCAAATTTTCCACACGCGTGGAAGTGGGCAGCAGTGATGAAATCGGCCAGCTGGCGCGTGACTTTAACCAGCTCGCCAGTTCGCTGGAGAAGAACGAAAGTAACCGCCGCGCCTTTATGGCCGATATCTCCCACGAGCTGCGCACGCCGCTGGCGATCCTGCGCGGCGAGCTGGAGGCGATGCAGGATGGTGTGCGCAAGCTGACGCCGGAGGCCATCACCTCACTGCAGAGTGAAGTGGTGGTGCTGACTAAACTGGTGGATGATTTGCATCAGCTGTCGCTGTCTGACGCGGGCGCCCTCGCCTATCGCAAACAGCCGGTGGATGTGGTGAATCTGCTGGAAGTGGTGGCAGGCAGCTTTGGCGAACGCTATCGCAGCCGGGATTTGACGCTCACCCTTGCGCTGCCGACCAAAGCGGAAAGTTTTGGCGATCCGGATCGTTTGATGCAGTTGTTCACCAATCTGCTGGAGAATAGCCTGCGTTATACCGATGCCGGTGGCGAAGTACGGGTCAGCCTGCAGCAACACGGCGACTACTGGCAGTTACGCTTTGCGGATAGCGCGCCCGGCGTCGATGCTGAACATCAGGCACATCTTTTTGAGCGTTTTTTCCGTGCTGAAAGTTCACGCAATCGCGCCAGCGGCGGCTCTGGATTAGGCCTGGCGATCTGTAAAAACATTGTTGAAGCACATAGCGGCAGCATTTCTGCGGAGCACTCTGATTTAGGTGGATTGCAAATCGCGCTAAACTTGCCGTATGTTCCTCACCAGAAATAGCTTATGAGCCCGGATAATCACGATCCCCTGATTCTTATTGTTGAAGACGAACCGAAACTGGCGCAGCTGATGATCGATTATTTGCAGGCGTCCAACTATCGCACCCACCATATTGCCGATGGCAATGAAGTGCTGAACTACGTGCAGCACTCACCGCCGGATTTGATGCTGCTGGATTTGATGCTGCCGGGTCGCGATGGCTTAACGCTGTGTCGTGAAATCCGCCGTTTCTCCGAGCTGCCGATCATTATGGTGACAGCACGCACCGAGGAGATCGACCGCCTGCTGGGGCTGGAAATCGGCGCGGATGATTACATCTGCAAACCGTTCAGCCCGCGTGAGGTGGTGGCGCGCGTGAAAACCATTTTGCGCCGTGTAAAACGTTCGCCGGAAGAGGCACAGCTCGCCTCGCATCTGCTGATTGATGAAGGACGTTTTCAGGCCAGCTGGCGCGAACAGCAGCTGGAACTGACGCCTGCTGAATTCCGCTTGCTGAAAACCCTGGCGCTGGAGCCGGGTAAAGTGTTCTCGCGTGAACAGTTACTGAATCATCTTTATGACGATTATCGCGTGGTCACTGACCGCACTATTGATAGCCATATCAAGAATCTGCGTCGCAAGCTGGAAAACCTCGATGCGGAGCAGCCGTTTATTCGTGCGGTGTACGGCATGGGTTATCGCTGGGAAGCGGACGTCTGTCGCCTGATGTAGCGCTCGCTTGATGTAGATCAATTTACTTCAGCGACGGCCCTGCCTACAATTCCCCACCTTTTGCAGGGCCGTTTGATGCGGCTCGTGCACCTGCCATCGCCGATGGCATGCTGACCTGACATCAGTGAGAATTCCCTCCATGTTTAAACCCGAACTCCTTTCTCCAGCTGGATCGCTGAAGAATATGCGCTATGCCTTTGCCTATGGCGCAGATGCGGTGTATGCCGGTCAACCGCGCTACAGCCTGCGCGTGCGTAATAATGAATTTACCCACGAAGTGCTGGCCAAGGGCATTGAAGAAGCGCACCAGCTGGGCAAGAAATTCTACGTAGTGGTGAACATCGCGCCGCATAACGCCAAGCTGAAAACCTTTATCCGCGACCTGACGCCGGTGGTGGAGATGCAGCCCGATGCGCTAATCATGTCCGATCCCGGCCTGATTATGCTGGTGCGTGAAGCTTTTCCGGAGATGCCGATTCATCTATCGGTGCAGGCCAATGCGGTGAACTGGGCGACGGTGAAGTTCTGGCAGCAGATGGGGCTGACCCGCGTGATTCTGTCGCGCGAGCTGTCGCTGGATGAGATTGCTGAGATTCGCCAGCAGGTGCCAGAAATGGAGATTGAGATCTTCGTACACGGCGCACTGTGCATGGCCTACTCCGGGCGCTGTCTGCTTTCCGGTTATCTCAATAAGCGCGATCCGAATCAGGGAACCTGTACTAACGCCTGCCGCTGGGAATACAAAGTGGAAGAAGGCAAACAGGATGAGGTGGGCAATATTGTCGGCTTCCACCAGCCGGTTGAGGTGCAGGAGCCCACGCTGGGCGTTGGCGCGACGACCGACCGTGTATTCTTGTTAGAAGAGAAGATGAAGCCCGGTGAAGTGATGAGTGCCTTTGAAGATGAGCACGGCACTTACATCATGAACTCAAAGGATTTACGCGCGGTGGCCCATGTCGAGCGCCTGAGCCAGATGGGCGTACATTCGCTGAAAATTGAAGGCCGCACTAAATCTTTCTATTACTGTGCTCGCACCGCGCAGGTTTATCGTCGCGCCATCGATGATGCGGCAGCCGGCAAGCCGTTCGATCCGGCGCTGCTGGAGACGCTAGAAGGTTTGGCGCATCGTGGCTATACCGAAGGTTTCCTGCGTCGTCATACGCATGACAGTTATCAGAACTATGAACAGGGTTTCTCGGTATCCGATCGCCAGCAGTTTGTGGGAGAGTTTACCGGTGAACGTCGCGGCGACTGGGCGCAAATTGCCGTGAAGAATAAGTTTTTGCTCGGTGATTCTGTGGAGATC
The DNA here is from genome assembly GCF_032082325.1 of Pantoea sp. CTOTU50773. NCBI lineage: Bacteria > Pseudomonadati > Pseudomonadota > Gammaproteobacteria > Enterobacterales > Erwiniaceae > Pantoea > Pantoea sp. CTOTU50773. The sequence continues at coordinate 7,420 of NZ_DAMDQC010000176.1, forward strand.
ATGACACCGCAGGGCAATCTGAACTGTACGCTGGAATCGATGCAAAATGATAAGGGCGCAGCGGTAGATGTCGCGCCGGGAGATGGACATAAGGTGTGGATCCCGGTACCGGAATCGGTGGATCTGGCCTTTGCTTTGCTAATGCGAAATTTCACTGACGGCAACAGCACCTACGATCCGCACGGAAAAAAGCGCACATAATGAAAAGAAAGGCGCGAAGTTAGAACAGGATCACAGACCGCCGCTGCGCCTCGCTTTAGAATCCCGCCTGCTGCTAACGAGTAACAATAAACAGCAGGTAGTACCAGGACCCACCTCATTCACCCGCCCGGCTCCCCCGTGCGGGTTTTCTTTTTTTTAATCGCCCGCCGATAAAGTTCCTCGCCCAGCTATGCTATAACCTCTGCATCGTATTTCGCCTCAAGGAACTGATTATGCAAAATAAACCACTGACGCTGCTAATCCTCAATGGGAAAGGCGCGGGCAATGAAGATTTGCGTGCGGCGGTGAATACGCTGCGCGATGAAGGTTTTAATCTGGCGGTACGCGTGACCTGGGAAAAGGGCGACGGTGACCGTTACGTGCAGGAAGCGGTGGCGTTGCAGGCTGAAACCGTGGTAGCGGGCGGCGGCGATGGCACCATCAATGAAATCGCCACAGCGCTGGCGGCAGTGCCTGCAGAGCAGCGTCCAGCACTGGGTATTCTGCCGCTTGGCACGGCCAATGATTTCGCCACCAGCGTGGGGATTCCAGAGGAGATGGAACCGGCGCTGCGTCTGGCGGTGTTGGGTAAAGCCAGCGCGATTGATTTGGCGCGGGTAAATGGCGATCGCTACTTTATCAATATGGCGACCGGCGGCTTTGGCACGCGTATTACCACGGAGACGCCGGAGAAATTGAAATCGGCTTTAGGCGGCGTGTCCTATTTTATTCATGGTTTGATGCGAGTGGATGCGCTGAAGCCGGATAGCTGTGAGATCAGCGGTCCGGGATTTGAGTGGCAAGGTGATGCACTGGTGATCGGCATTGGTAATGGTCGTCAGGCAGGTGGCGGACAGAAGCTGTGTCCGGATGCATTGATCAATGATGGGCAGCTGAATCTGAGCATCGTCACCGCGCAGGAGTTGTTGCCGACGTTGCTGCATTCGCTGACGCGTAATGATGAGAATCCGAATATTGTTTCGGCGCAGTTGCAGTCGCTGAGCATTCGTTCACCGCACGAGATGACGTTCAATCTGGATGGCGAACCGCTGACCGGCAGCGAATTTGAAATTGAAGTGATGCCAGGCGCGCTGAGCTGCCGCCTGCCGCCGCAGTGCCCGCTACTGGCGTGATGTTAGTCGGTTAGATTCGGAAGAAATGCAGTCTGGATTGCTAGTGGTGATGCAGCCTGGGTTGCTGGTGATAACGCAGTCTGGGTTACTGGTGATAACGCAGTCTGGGTTACTGGTGATAACGCAGTCTGGGTTGCTGGTGATAACGCAGTCTGGGTTGCTGGTGA
>NZ_DAMDQC010000177.1:0-8846 GCF_032082325.1 Pantoea sp. CTOTU50773
GTCAGGAGTGATGTTGCTGGGAAGCCTGCTGGCCGCTTGCGATCGGGGTGTGGCGCAAAACGCCCCGCCACCGCCGCCCGAAGTGAGTGTCGCGCAGGTGGTCGAACAAAAAGTCAGCCAATGGGATAGCTTCAATGGTCGCTTTGAAGCGGTGCAAAGTGTGCAACTGCGCCCTCGCGTTTCCGGCTATATCGATCAGGTTAACTATCGCGAAGGCGATGACGTGAAAAAGGGTCAGGTGCTATTTACCATTGATGACCGCACCTATCGCGCGACGTTAGAGCAGGCACAAGCTGAACTCGCGACCGCGCGCAGTCAGGCATCGCTGGCGCGCAGTGAGTCGGCACGCACCGATAAACTGATTGGCACCAATGTGGTATCCCGTGAAGAGTGGGAACAGCGTCGTTCTGCAGCGAGTCAGGCGCAGGCCAATGTGCTCTCCGCGCAGGCCGCCGTTGATATGGCGCAGCTGAATCTCGATTTTACCCGCGTCACTGCCCCGATTGATGGCCGTGCCAGCCGCGCGATGATCACCACCGGTAACCTGGTGACCGCCGGTGACAGTGCCAGCGTGCTGACCACGCTGGTGTCGCAGGATCGTATGTACGTCTATTTCGACGTCGATGAAGCCACCTATCTGCAGTATCAGGCGATGGCACGTCAGGGACAAAATCGCGGTTCGCTGCCGGTGGAAATCGCGCTGACCGGCGAGCAAGGTTATCCGCATCGTGGCACCGTTGACTTCCTCGACAACCAACTCACCGCCAGCACTGGCACCATTCGCATGCGTGCCACGCTGGATAATCATGAACGTCAGTTCACCCCAGGTCTGTTTGCCCGCGTGCGTTTACCCGGCAGCGCCGCGTTTAACGCGCTGTTGATTGACGATAAAGCGGTGCTGACCGATCAGGATCGTAAATACGTGTATGTGGTCGATGCGCAGGGTAAAGCCGAGCGTCGCGATATTCAGGCTGGCGAGCTGGCTGATGGCCTGCGCATTGTGCAATCCGGTTTGAAGCCGGGTGACAAAGTGATCGTCAATGGCCTGCAGAAAGTCTTCATGCCTGGCATGCCTGTGAAAGCTCAGCCGGTGGCAATGCGCTCCGCTCAATAATAATCGAGACTGCCTGTTATGGATTTCTCCCGCTTTTTTATCGACCGACCGATCTTTGCGGCGGTACTGTCGATTTTGATATTTACCACCGGACTGATCGCCATACCACTGCTGCCGATCAGTGAATACCCCAACGTGGTGCCACCCAGTGTGCAGGTGCGCGCAGAATATCCTGGCGCCAACCCCAAAGTGATTGCTGATTCGGTGGCGACACCGCTGGAAGAGGCGATCAACGGGGTCGAAAACATGATGTACATGAAGTCAGTGGCCGGTTCGGATGGCGTGCTGGTCACCACCGTGACCTTCCGTCCAGGTACCGATCCAGACCAGGCACAGGTTCAGGTGCAAAACCGTGTGGCGCAGGCAGAAGCTCGCCTGCCGGAAGAGGTGCGTCAACTCGGTTTGACCACGCAGAAGATGTCACCGACGCTAACGCTGGTGGTGCACATGTTCTCGCCGAAGGGCAAGTATGACTCACTCTATCTGCGTAACTACGCCACCCTGAAGGTGAAAGATGAGCTGGCGCGCCTGCCAGGCGTTGGTCAGATTCAGATCTTCGGGGCGGGCGAGTATGCGATGCGCGTCTGGCTGGATCCGAATAAGGTGGCCGCACGTGGCATGACCGCTTCTGATGTGGTCAGCGCTATGCAGGAGCAGAACGTGCAGGTGTCTGCCGGTCAGTTGGGCGCAGAGCCGACCAAAAAGGCCAGCGACTTCCTGCTGTCGATCAACACCCAAGGGCGTCTGGAGAGCGAAGAACAGTTCGGCAATATCATCCTGAAAACTGCCGATGACGGCTCGCTGGTGCGCCTGCGTGACGTGGCGCGCATTGAGATGGGTTCCGGTAGCTACGCCCTGCGCTCGCAGTTGAACAACAAGGACGCGGTCGGCATCGGTATCTTCCAGGCACCGGGGGCCAACGCCATCGACCTGTCTAACGCCGTGCGTGACAAGATGGCCGAACTGGCCACCCGCTTCCCGGACGATGTGCAGTGGGCGGCACCGTACGATCCAACCGTGTTCGTGCGTGACTCGATCCGTGCCGTGGTGCAAACGCTGTTTGAAGCGATTGTGCTGGTGGTGCTGGTGGTGATCCTGTTCCTGCAGACCTGGCGTGCATCGATCATTCCGTTGCTGGCCGTGCCGGTTTCGGTGGTGGGAACGTTCAGCGTGCTTTACCTGCTGGGTTTCTCGCTTAACACCCTCAGTTTGTTCGGGCTGGTGTTGGCGATAGGGATCGTGGTGGATGACGCCATTGTGGTAGTGGAGAACGTTGAGCGTAATATCGCGATGGGACTCTCTCCGACGGCGGCTGCGCATCAGGCGATGCGCGAAGTGTCGGGGCCCATTATCGCGATTGCGTTAGTGCTGTGTGCGGTATTCGTGCCGATGGCGTTCCTGTCCGGTGTGACCGGTCAGTTCTACAAGCAGTTTGCGGTGACGATTGCCATCTCCACGGTGATCTCTGCCATTAACTCATTGACGCTCTCTCCGGCGCTGGCGGCCAAGCTACTGAAGTCGCATGATGCACCGAAAGATATGCCAACGCGTCTGATTGATCGCTTACTCGGCTGGATTTTCCGTCCGTTTAACCGCTTCTTCCAGCGCAGTTCGGATGGCTACGAGTCGATGGTCGGCAAAACCCTGCGTCGTCGTGGTGCGGTGTTTGGCGTTTACGTCATACTGCTGGCGGGCGCGGGCTTTATGTTCCACACCGTGCCGGGCGGCTTTATTCCAACGCAGGATAAGCTGTATCTGATTGGCGGCGTGAAAATGCCAGAAGGTTCGTCACTGGCGCGTACCGATGAAGTGATTCGCAAGATGAGCGAAATCGGCATGAACACCGAAGGCGTGGCCTATTCGGTCGCCTTCCCTGGCCTGAATGCCTTGCAGTTCACCAATACACCGAATACCGGCACCGTATTCTTCGGCCTGAAGCCGTTTAATGAACGTACCCGTACGGCTGCGGAGATAAACGCTGAAATCAACGCGAAAATCTCCAAAATCCAGCAAGGCTTTGGTTTCTCGATTATGCCACCGCCGATTCTGGGGCTGGGTCAGGGTTCGGGTTACTCGCTGTATGTGCAGGATCGTGCGGGCTTAGGTTACGGTGCGTTGCAAACCGCCATTAATACCCTTTCCGGTGCGGTGATGCAGACGCCCGGCATGATGTTCCCGATCTCCTCGTATCAGGCCAACGTGCCGCAACTGGATGTGCAGGTGGATCGTGATAAAGCTAAGGCGCAAGGCGTTTCGCTGACCGATCTGTTTAGCACCTTGCAGGTGTATCTTGGTTCTTCTTACGTCAACGACTTCAACAAGTTTGGTCGTACCTGGCGTGTGATGGCGCAGGCAGACGGGGATTTCCGTAACAGCGTGCAGGATATTGCCAATCTGCGTACCCGTAACAATCAGGGCGAGATGGTGCCAATCGGCAGTATGGTCAACATCACCACCACCTACGGCCCCGATCCGGTGATTCGTTATAACGGCTATCCGGCGGCGGACTTGATAGGTGATGCCGATCCACGCGTGCTCTCTTCAGCGCAGGCAATGGAGAAGCTGGAAGCGATGTCGGGCCAGGTGCTGCCGAATGGCATGAACATCGAATGGACCGACCTGAGCTATCAGCAAGCCACTCAGGGCAACACGGCGTTTATCGTCTTCCCGGTTGCGGTACTGCTGGCGTTCCTGGTACTGGCGGCATTGTATGAGAGCTGGACGCTGCCGCTGGCGGTGATCCTGATTGTGCCGGTCACCATGCTGTCCGCGCTGGTTGGCGTGTGGCTCACCGGCGGCGATAACAACGTGTTTGTGCAGGTTGGTCTGGTGGTACTGATGGGACTGGCATGTAAGAACGCGATTCTTATTGTCGAGTTCGCCCGTGAACTGGAGATGCAAGGCAAAGGGATTGTCGAGTCGGCGCTGGAAGCCTGCCGCCTGCGTCTGCGCCCGATCGTGATGACTTCGATTGCCTTTATTGCCGGTACCGTTCCGCTAATTCTGGGTGAAGGTGCCGGTGCCGAAGTGCGTGGTGTCACTGGGATTACCGTGTTCTCGGGCATGCTGGGCGTGACGCTGTTTGGTCTGTTCCTGACGCCGGTGTTCTATGTGACGTTACGTAAACTGGTGACGCGAAAGCAGCCGGAAGCGGAAGTGCAGACGGTGTAAATCTGTTTTAGGTTAAATTGCGGCGGGCAGAGACGGCCGCCTTTTTTATAAGGGAACGAAGAGCTGGAAGCAGGCCCCCGGCGCGGGTTTCAGGGCAATATCACCGCGATGCAATTGCAACATACGACGAACGATGACCAACCCCAATCCACCATTGTCACGACGGTCAGGATCGATAATGGAGGGGCGTTCAAACAGGGTCTGACTGACTTCCGGTGAGATACCTGGGCCGTTGTCTTCCAGCTCCATCATCACGTTCTCCCCTTCCAGCCACAGACGCAGGGTAATGTTCCCACCCGACGGCGTATGACGGATGGCATTATCCACCAGGTTGGTCAGAACACGCTCTATCATCGACATATCCGCGTCGATCATGGGCAAACCCGACGCGATATCAACCGACAAATTCAGGCGGGATTTCTCCAACGCCAGCTCAAATTTCTGTATCACGTCCTGAACCAAATCCGGCAGCGAAAACCGTTCGTACTGTGGCGTGACGACACCATGTTCCAGCCGCGCTAACTCAAACAGTTGCTGTGCGAGCATGCCGACCTTTTCACTTTGCGTCAGGGCAATCTGTAAATATCGGCTGCGCTCCGCTTCGGTCAAGCTGGCAGCTTTCACTGCCAGCGTCTCCAGATAACCCTGAATCGACATCAGCGGCGTGCGCAAGTCATGCGAAATGTTGGCGACAAACTCACGACGCTGCTGGTCTTTCAGCTCCAGCGTTTCTACCTGAACGTCAATACGCTGCGCCATATCGATAAAGGCGTTTTGCAACTGCGCCACTTCATCCTGTTGCGGGGAATGAGGTAGCGCGGCAAGGCGTTGTAGCGCATCCGCACCCGCTGTCACCTTTTGTGTCAGCTGTCGCACCGGTCTTGTGACCCAATAATAGGCCGCTGCACCCGCCATCAATCCAAGCAGGACGATAACCACCACCGACCAAAGCATGGCGCTGCGCAGCACGGACATTTTAACGCCCTGCTGCAGATGTTGATAATTCTCCCCCTGCAAAATCACATAGAGATAACCCACCGTTCTGTTGCCATCCAGAATAGGCGCAGCGCTGAACACTTTGAGCGCGGAAGGTGAACGAGGATCCTCACCATACACCAGTGGCGCCCCATTCAGCCACTTTTGCAGTGGACGCACGTCGACCCGATCGCGATGGACATGGCCGGCTGGCGCATCATTGGCCAGAATCTGTCCCTGCGCATCCAGCAGGTAAACTTCAACGCTCGGGTTGTAGGACATCATCTGGCCGAACAGCTGCTTGAGTGCCGGAGCATCGGTGTTTCCGGCATTCATCAATGCGCAACTTTTGGCAATAGAAGCGGCCAGATCTCGCGATAAATTCTGCATCATGGCATCACTGTATTGCTCGCGGTTGTTGTCCTGAATCAACAGGATCAGCGCACTACTGATCAGTAGCATCAGGGCAAAGACCAGCGTCAAACGCTGAGTGAGTGACAGACGTTTCATGTAACCTGATCTCCCTCACCCGGCACCACGAATTTGTAGCCCTGTCCCCACACCGTAAGAATCCAGCGTGGCTCAGCTGGCGTCGCTTCAATTTTGAGGCGTAATCGGTTGATATGGGTGTTAACCGTGTGCTCATAACCTTCGTGCTGGTAGCCCCACACCAGATTCAGCAAGCTAAGTCGCGAAAAGACCTTTCCTGGATGACGGGCAAAATGGTAGAGCAGCTCGAATTCACGAGGCGTCAGCTCAATTAACGTCTGAGCCAGCCTAACCTCTCGGGCAACCGGATCAATACTCAGGCTGCCAAGACGCAGGTTTCCCGCATCCTGGCGCAAATTTTGGCTCATCGCTTCCTGGCGGCGGAAAAGTGCTTTAACGCGCGCCACCAGTTCCAGCATCGAGAAGGGTTTGGTCAAATAGTCATCCGCGCCCAGTTCCAACCCCAGTACGCGATGCACTTCACTGGCGCGAGCGCTGATCATCACAATGGGCGTGTAGTGCGGCATATTGCGTGCACGACGGCACAGTTCCAGCCCATCAACACCAGGCAACATAATGTCAAAAATCAAGGCATCCCAACGCTGGCTTTCCAGCAGCTGACTGCCACTATCACCATCCGCAGCATGCGTAATATCAAAGCCCTCGTCACGCAGATGAATGTGCAACAGCTCGGCAATATTGCCATCGTCTTCAACGATTAAGATCTTCTTCGCCATGTTGACCGCCTCAATGAACATCCTTTAAATCTTATACAGAATTGCCCCCCTGAATTATCACATTTTGTTTAACTCTGCGTGAGGACTCTGTGATCAATATCGGCGCAAAGTCTCTTCATTCCAGACGGCATAGCAATATGCAGAGGTGCAGAGTGAAATGTGCTCCCGATAAAAAGGTTCATCCGTTGTGGTTGAGATTGACTCACTGGATCAATGCCGTTGCGATGACATTAATGATTCTCAGTGGCTGGCGGATTTATAACGCGTCTCCTTTATTTCCATTTGATTTTCCCAATAGCTATACTCTGGGAGGATGGCTGGGTGGTGCACTGCAATGGCATTTTGCGGCAATGTGGCTTTTTGCCGGTAATGGCGTGCTCTATCTGACGCTTAATCTTCTGAGCGGACGTTTTCGCCAACGTTTTCTGCCCTTAAGCATGACTCAATTAGTAAAAGATGGCCTATCTGCATTAAAAGGACATCTTAGCCATCACGATTTACGCCAATATAATATGGTGCAAAAATTTGCGTATTTTCTGGTGGTCATTGATGGCATTTTATTAGCCTTTTCAGGGTTAGTCTTGTGGAAGTCGGTGCAATTTCCGTTATTGCGAGAAGTATTGGGCGGCTATGACACGGCTCGCTTCATTCACTTTTTTGCCATGGCCTTTTTATGTGCCTTTGTTGTTATCCATCTGATCATGGTGGCACTGGTACCTAAAACATTATTATTGATGACACGCGGACGCTAAAAATGACGATTAAAAAGATTGAACGTCCCAGCAGTGAAACTGACGCCCTGTTAAAAGACGCCACCACTATTCTGGCGAAAAAAATGTCTGGCCATTCACGACGTCAATTTCTGCGCATGGGCTTGACTGCGGGCGGTGTGGCGTTACTCACCGGATGCGACATCGACAATAATCCTGACATCGAAAATATTTTAAGCCGCATGTCACGTTTTAATGACCGTATTCAGGGATGGTTATTCAGCGGTTATCAAATGGCGCCAGAATATACCCTGAAAGATATTACGCGGCCCTTCCCGTTTAATGCCTTTTACGGTGAAGAGGATATTCCGCAGGTAAACGGTGATGATTACCAGTTGCAACTGAGCGGACTGATACGTGATAAACGCAGCTGGCGACTGCCTGAGTTATATAAATTATCTCAGCATGAACAAATCACCCGCCATATTTGTGTAGAAGGATGGAGTGCCATTGGCCGCTGGGGCGGCGTTCGATTCAGCGACTTCCTGCAACTGATTGGGGCTGACACCAAAGCGAAATATGTCAGCTTTCGCTGTGCCGATGATTATTACACCAGCATTGATATGGCGACGGCATTGCACCCGCAAACCTTATTAGCACTGAGTTGGGATGGTCGGATATTACCGCCGGAATACGGTTATTCCATGAAATTACGGATTCCGACCAAACTGGGCTACAAAAACCCCAAGCATATTATTTCAATTGAAATCACCAACCGCTTTACCGGTGGCTACTGGGAAGACCAGGGCTATAACTGGTTTGGCGGCAGTTAATCTCCCCAAAACCCTGTAAGGAAATGAAGATGAAAAAGATTATTGCAACTGTATTCGCTGGCGCACTGTTGATGGCTTTCTCTGGCGCTTATGCTGCTGACAATATGGCCAAAGATGGTATGCAGAATGAAAGCGGTATGTCGCCCGACGGCATGAAAAAAGACCACATGAAAAAACCGATGAAGAAACATGACAGCATGAAGAAAGATGGCATGGCTAAAGACGGTATGGCGAAGGATGAGATGTCTAAGGACGGGATGTCTAAGTAACAGTGTCAGTTACCGGGCGTATGCCCGGTAACTGTTTTACTGATATCAGCGGGATTTTTTACAAAGGTCTTCGATTTCGAGATCGGGCAGTTCATCGCAGCTAGTGGTGTCGTGTTTGTTCAGCTCAGCCAGTGCGTCAGCCACCGTACGCGTCTCCAGCACTTTCAACGAGGCTTCTTCCGCCTCTTCAGCAATCGATTTGAAGTACCAGCACAGGTTGGCACTCACCAGACAACGCGGTGCGACATCAGGGCGTGAAGCCCAGAGCTTTTTGTCTTCAATCACAGAGGTATAAATATCGCGCAGCGTGATCTCTGCGGCCGGACGCCCGAGGTGAATCGAACCAGTACGGCCAAGCGTAGAGACAATGATGCCATCGCGAGTTAACGGAACCATCAGTTTCCGAATGAAACTGGGGTTCGCTTCAAGACCATACGCCAAAATAGCACTGGTCGAGCGTTTGCCCAGTTGCTCCGCCATCGCTACGCTCAAAACCATCTGCAAAGCTGTCGGGAAGCGGTAATCAAGCATTTCTGTATCCTGAGTTG
>NZ_DAMDQC010000178.1:0-8817 GCF_032082325.1 Pantoea sp. CTOTU50773
CGTTGTTCAACTCGATGTACTGATAACCCACACGCAGATTCAGCAGAGAAATCGGGGTGAAGCTCAGACCACCAGACGCTTCTTTGTAGCTGTCCAGCCGATCGGAGAACGCTTCCGGCGCGTAGTAGTATTCGCCGTACAGGCCCCACATACTGTTGAAGTTGTACTGTGCACCGGCACCTACAGCCACGGTGAAGCCATCACGACCATCTTCCGGATGGGTGAACAGTGCTTTGGCGGTAGGGGCAATGCGGAAGTCGCCAAAATCGATGTTGTAGCCCGCACCCAGACCGTAGGTGCTGCCATCGTGATCGCTGCGCAGCCAGTTGCCTTTCAAGAACAGGCCAGGAGAGGTGGTGCCGAGGCCAAGGTTCAGGTTGGTGCTATGCTCACCCACGTCAACACTGCCCTCAATTGCCTGCGCGCCGCTGCTCAGCAGTGCCAGACCCAATACGCTTCCAGTAACAAGTTGCTTAAACATATGATTCCACTCCATGAAGGACAAATAAGTCGGCGCAAAGGGTAACAGCCTGGCAGCAGGAGACAACTTTATTTGGAAACCTTTACGTAAAAATCGATGACAGTGCGCAAAAAGCGACCATCAGGCCGCCCATAACAAGTGGCTCAACAGCGGTGCCAGAATCACCGTCACCACGCCTGACAGCATCATCACCAGGCTCGATACCACGCCCTCTTGCTGACCTAATTGATAAGCGCGAGCCGTTCCCGCACCGTGCGACGCAGCACCAAATCCGGCACCTTTTGCCACGCCCTGCTTGATGGCGATACGCAGAAACAGCACATCGCCTACTGCCATGCCAAACACCCCGGTTATCACCACAAACAGCGCCACCAAATCCGGCTGGCCGCCAATCGGCAGTGCAGCCGCCAGTGCAAATGGCGTAGTAATCGAGCGCACCGCGAGGCTGCGCTGGATGGTTTCCGGCAGCATCAGCAGTCGCGCCAGCCATACCGAACTGCACACCGCCACCAGCGTGGCGGTTAACACGCCGACACTCAGCGATAGCCAGTGGCGCTTGATGATCTCCAGGTTCTCATACACCGGCACCGCAAACGCCAGCGTTGCCGGGCCCAGCAGCCAGATCAGCCAATGACTCTCGGCAATGTAATCCTTCCAGCTGACGTGTGTCAGCAGTAGCAGCGCCACCAGCACCACCGGCGTCATTACCAGCGGCATCAGCAGCAATGTCTGTTTGCGGCGATAGAGGCGTTTGTTGACGTAATAGACCAGCAGCGTCAGCGCCAGACACAGCAGGCTAATGATGAAATCAGCCATGATGCGCCTGCTTACGCGCTGCACGCGCCAGTTCGAAGCGGTACAGACGATCCACCACCAGCGAGGTCGCCGCCAGCACTAATAAGGTACTCACCGCAATCACCACACAGATGCGCCAGCCTTCACTGCGCAGCAAATCGCTATAATTGACCACCGCCACCACCGCAGGAATAAAGAACAGCAGCATTTCCGCCAGCAGCCAGTTGGCCCCGGCTTTCACCCAACGCAGCGGCACCACGCGTGTCATGATCAATAGCAACAGCAGTACCATTCCCACCACATTGGCAGGCAGCGGCAAATGCAGCCAGCTCACCAGTTTGTCGCTGGCCATAAACAGGCCGATATACAGCACCAACTGCAATGGCACAAAAACACGTTGCAGGATGTCCGTTCTGCGCGGACTCAATGCAAGCGCCATTTTCCTTCTCCCCAGAATTAAACGTTGGGCTTAGTATAAATCCGCGTCAAACTGTGAAAGAAATGAATTAAAATTATTCAAACTATGCCAAAAAGGAATGCTTGATGGACGTCCGCGCCCTACGCTATTTCACCGAGGTGGTACGCCAGCAAAGTTTCACCCGTGCCGCTGAGAAGCTGTTTGTCACGCAACCTACCATCAGCAAAATGCTGCGCCAGTTAGAGGAAGAACTCGGCTGCACGCTGCTGCTGCGTGAGGGACGCAAGCTGCATCTCACCGACAGCGGTCAGGCGGTGTATCAGCGCGGGCTGGCGATTTTGCAGGAGTTTCATCAATTGGAAGCGCAGATTGGCGATATCAATGAATTGAAAACCGGTGAACTGCGGCTGGGCATCCCGCCGATGGTCGGGATGCAGATCGCCGGTTCGATCTCCGCGTTTCGCCGCCGCTATCCGGGTGTGCAATTGAAGATTGTCGAATCCGGCGGCTTAACGGTGCAGCAGGCCGTGCTGAACGGCGGGCTGGATATCGCCCTCACTGCGCTGCCGGTCGATGCGGATTTGCCGCTCAATACGCTGGAACTGATGCGTCATCCTTTGTGCGTGCTGCTGCCGCGCAGCGCGCAGTGGCTCAATCGCAGCAGCCTGGGTCTCAAGGAACTGGCGGCTCATCCACTGCTGATCCTGAATGAAGAGTTCTCGCTTAATCGTCAGTTGATGAAGGCATTTCAGCGTCAGGGGCTGACGCCGGAGATTGCGGTGCGCAGCGCGCAGTGGGATTTCCTGGCAGCAATGGTACAAGCCGAAATGGGGCTGGCAATTTTACCCGAGCCGATTTGCCAGCGGCTGGATAAGCAATCGCTGCTATGGTTGCCACTGGAATCGGAGTTGCAGTGGAGTCTGGGTTTGATCTGGCGAGAAGGCAGCTATCTGTCGCGCAGTGCGCAGGCGTGGATAAATTGCTGCCGCGAGCATTGGCCGGACGCGCCGCCACGGTTATCGGTGTAGCGGCGCTATATGCTAGCTGTTGAGCTGTGCTTACTCCTCTTTCTCAATCAACAACGCTTCCAGCAGGTCGAGATCGCGCAACAGCTTCTGCATCGTCTCGTTGGAGATCTCCTGCGTCGCGCGCAGATGGTAAACCTCGGCGCGCTCGGCACGCAGGGCATTGAGGCGGAAACGACGCTCCAGGTTTTCGGCAAACAGCGCCTGATCCACCTCATCTTTGCCCACCACGCGGCGGCGCAGATTGCCAATCACACGCAAACTGACCTCTTTCAACAGTTCCGGATCGATATTCTCTTCTGCATCGTTTTCCAGTCGCTGCTCCATTTTGTGCAGGCTCTCAATCGCCACATTGGCCATTGCCGCACGCGCATACTGGATTTCACGGCGATGTCCCGATTTATCGGTGCTTTCCATACCGCGTAACAATATCGGCAGCAGAATCACCCCGACAAACAGCGAGAACAGAATCACGCCGGTGGCAATAAACACCAGCTCATAGCGCGCCGGGAACGGTTCGCCATTGCTAAGAAACAGCGGAATCGACAGCACACCGGCCAATGTAATGGCACCACGCACACCGGCAAAAGAGGCGATGAGCAACTCACGGAATGAGTAGTTTGAGAATTCCAGCGGCTTCTTCTTCAGGAAACGCAAACTGGCACGTTGCATCATCCACAACCAGCCAAAGCGCACAATCATCAAGGCGACATACACCAGGGCAACATCGGTGAACAGCATCCACAGCTCGACGTTCGGATCGGCATTGGCTTGCGCGACGGAAGTTTCCAGAATGTCCGGCAGTTGCAGGCCCAGCATCAGGAACACCATGCCGTTAAACACAAACTCCAGCATCTGCCATACGCTATTCGCACGTAAACGCATCGCCAGCGGTGCCTGGCGGATAATGCCAGAGCGCGTGATGGTCATACCCGCCGCAACTGCCGCGAGGATACCTGACACGCCCAGATGCTCAGCAATCAGATAAGAGGCGAAAGGCAGCAGCAGCAGTAGCACGGTTTGCGTCGCCGGATCGTCACCGCTCCAGCGGCTCAGCAGACGTAGCGAACGGCCATATAGCCAGCATACCGCCACACCCGCGACCAGACCGCCGATCGCCACTTTGAGGAACTCCACGCTGGCGCCACCCCAGGTAAACACCATGGTGCCCATCGCCACCGCGACCGCAAACTTCAGTGATACCAGGCCGGATGCGTCGTTCATCAGGGCTTCGCCCTGCACAATCGACATGATCTTTTTCGGGATGCGCCCTTCCCCGACAATGCCGGAGAGCGCCACGGCATCGGTAGGTGACAGCACCGCAGCCAGCGCGAAGGCAGGGATCAGTGGAATACCCGGCACCAGCCAGTAAATCAGATAACCAATTCCGACCACGGTAATCAGCACCAGCACCAGTGCCAGGCCCATGATTTCGCGTCCGTGGTGCAGGAATTCGTTAATCGGCGTTTTCCAGCCATCGGCAAACAGCAGCGGCGGAATGAACAGCACGAGGAACAGTTCGGGGTCAAAATCGACATGCAGGCCAAAGCTCGGCACGGCCAGCAATGCACCAGCGGCAATCTGCACCAACGGCAGGGGAATTTGGAACGGCAATATGCGCGCCGCCACGCCGGAGAGTGACACCACCAGCGTCATGATGAGAATAGTAAAGAAGATTTCCATGCTTTCCTTAGGCGAATCAATTTCATTAAAGCGATGTTGTTGCGCAGGAAAGTGTAAAACAAAACGCCGCACAAAGGGGCAACCCTGCGTGCGGCGTGAACCAGAAAGAGACTTATCTGGAAATAAGCGCGTTCAAAAGTCAGATGGCCCAACCACCCGCGTAGAAGGCCACCAGGGCAACAGCAATCACCACGGTGCCCACGTTCAGCCTGCGCCATTCACCCGCAAAGAGGCGGCCAATCACCAACGAGCCGAAGCCGAGCATGATGCCAGTCACGATGTTGCAAGTCAGGACGATGAACACGGCAGTGACCAAACCCGACATCGCATCGACAAAGTCATTGAAGTCAATCTTCGCCACGTTGCTCAGCATCAGCAGGCCAACGTACATCAACGCTGGCGCCGTCGCGTAGGCCGGAACCAGATAGGCCAGCGGGGACATAAACAGAATCAACAGGAACAACAGACCGACGACAATCGCTGTCAGGCCAGTTTTACCGCCCGCAGCCGTTCCGGCTGCAGATTCGATATACACCGCCGCAGGCGAAGCACCGACTAAACCGGCAAACAGGCTGCTGACGGAGTCGGTGGTCAACGCGCGGCCACCGTTAATGATCTGGCCGTTTTTATCCAGCAGATTCGCCTGGCCCGCCACTGCACGAATGGTGCCGGTGGCATCAAATACCGCGGTCATCACCAGCGCCAGCACACTTGGCAGCACCACCGGTTGCAGCGCACCCATGATATCGAGACTAAACATCGCGGATTGGCCGTTGGCATCCTTCAGGCTCGGCATAGCGAATAGCCCCTGATAGGTGACAGCCGGATCAAAGATCAGGCCCACCACAGAAATCGCTACGATGGTCAGCAAAATTCCGCCTGGCACACGACGTTTTTCCAGACCAAAGATGGCCGCCAGCCCGATCAGCGCCATAATCACCGGGAACGAGATGAAGTGGCCGAGTGCCACCGGCAAGCCCGGCGCTGGGTTCTTCACAACCAGGCCAATACCATCGGCCGCAATCAGCAGCAGGAACAAGCCAATACCGACTCCCGTGCCGTGCGCCACGCCCATCGGCAGGTTACGCAAAATCCAGGCGCGAATCCCGGTGACCGAAATCAACGTGAACAGCAAGCCCATCAGGAATACCGCGCCAAGGGCAACCGGGACGCTAATGTGCTGGCCCAGCACCAGGCTGAACGCGGTGAAGGCGGTCAGGGAAATCGCACAGCCGATCGCCATGGGCAGGTTGGCCCACAATCCCATGATGATCGAACCAAAGCTGGCGACCAGGCAGGTCGCTACAAACACGGCAGTCGGCGAGAAGCCGGCTTTACCCAGCATACCCGGTACGACAATGACGGAGTAAACCATGGCTAAAAAGGTGGTTAGCCCCGCCAAAATTTCCTGACGCACGCTGCTGCCGCGTGCCGAGATGTTGAACCAGGCGTCCAGTTTTCCACTGGCCGGGCGTGAGTCGCCAGACATAGTAAATCCTCTGCGTTTTTTAAGATGTAATGAGCCCCACGGCCCGCGTTTGCGCATCATCCTGGTGAAGGTTCTCAAAGAGAAAAGAGGCAAACGTTTACGTGGCCGCGTATTCCAGGTCGTAAAAGGGGGACACGGAAAAAGGCAAACGATTATCTGGCGTTTGCTATGGGGTTTTCAACTACTAATCGATTATCAGGCAGGATAAAGCGCAGACTGGCGCGGGTTAACAACGTGGTTACACTGCTTTTGGCGAAACTTAAGGGGTCGGAACTGGCTGGAAAATATCAATATTTTTCATTCATCGCACAGTTTTCCTCCCCAACTGCACCGATGGTAAGAGGTGGATGCCTCATGAAGCGATAATTAACTTGAGGCCCAGCAAAGGCCCGCCCGAAGAGCAAAGCGTCCGCGCCATGGACGGCGCGGCCGATCTGCATGGATGCGTTATTCCTTTGCGATCGGGCGGGCCTTTGCTGGGCATGACACCCAACTCACAGCGATAATCCACAGCACCCAACCCACAACGACTAACCCACAGTACTCAACCTATAGTACCCAACTCACAGCACCCAACCCACAGCACTGCAGCGACAAACTAACTAAACGTAATCGCCCCGCCCTGCTCAATCGCGCGTTGCCAGGCAGCACGTTGCTGCATCGATTCCAGCCAGCGTGCGGTGGCCGGCATCTCTTTCAACGATCCCCGCACTTGCAACGCCAGCAGCGGGAAACTCATCTGCACATCGGCGATGCTAAACCGTGACCCGGCGAAATAACGATTCTGGCTAAGATGCTGCTCAATCACGCCACTGTGCAGTTTTAGCTGCTTGTTCAACCAGGCCTTCTGAATCCCTTTGCTCAACGCCACGCCTGCCGGACGTAAAATCCACGGCACCGGCTTCTTCCCGAGTTGCCCAAACACCAGCTTCATCACCAGCAATGGCATCAGCGACCCTTCTGCGTAATGCAGCCAGTAACGCGCCTGAATCTGTTCATCCTCATCCGTGATGGCGAACAAATGCTCTCTATCATATTTCTGCTGCAGATACGCCAGAATCGCCCCTGACTCGGCGATCACCCGATTGCCATCAGTAATCACCGGCGACTTACCCAGCGGATGAATCTTCTTTAATGAATCCGGCGCCAGCAGCGTGTCCTCGCGCTGATAACGCTTAATTTGATACGGCACCGACAGCTCTTCCAGCAGCCACAACACGCGATGCGAACGGGAATTTTCCAGATGGTGAACAGTAATCATGCGGTTTTCCTTGCCGGTCAAAGTCTCCCGGCAAGTATAGCGGATTAACCTTTATGCTCGTCCTGCTCAGGGTCGAGTAACACCGCTCCCGAACCTTGCTGCGCCAGACGGTCACCGGGATTACGCAGTGGACAATCGCGCATCGATAAGCAGCCACAGCCAATACACCCATCCAAATCGTTGCGCAGGCGCGTCAGGGTTTCGATACGCTTATCCAGCTCTTCACGCCAGTGCTGCGTCAGCGCATCCCACTCCTGTGTCGACATACGCTTGTTGGCTGGTACATGCATCAAACTGTCGCTGACAGTGGCCAGCGGAATACCGATGCGCTGCGCAATCTTGATTATCGCCACACGGCGCAGCACATCGCGGCTGTAACGCCGTTGATTGCCGCCATTGCGCGAACTGAAAATTAAACCTTTGGTTTCATAAAAGTGCAGCGCGGAAACGGCCACGCCGCTACGTTTCGCCACTTCACCCGGCGTTAACACCGGTTTTGGGTAATTGCGTTCTTTTTTCATTTAGGGCCTTTACCTCAAGTTAACTTGAGGAATTATACTCGCACCCCATCAAAACTTCGAATTTCAAACCCGATAAACCTTTCAGAAGGATGAGGCTATGATGCAACAGGAAATCATTCATTCACTGACACACTGGATCGATGAAAATCTGGATAAGGCCCTGTCGATCGACGAAGTGGCAGCAAAATCCGGCTACTCAAAATGGCACCTGCAGCGTATGTTCCGTACCGTGACGAAACAAACGCTGGGTGGCTATATTCGTGAGCGCCGCCTGACTCTGGC
Organism: Pantoea sp. CTOTU50773; assembly: GCF_032082325.1. Lineage (NCBI taxonomy): Bacteria > Pseudomonadati > Pseudomonadota > Gammaproteobacteria > Enterobacterales > Erwiniaceae > Pantoea > Pantoea sp. CTOTU50773. The sequence continues at coordinate 7,956 of NZ_DAMDQC010000178.1, forward strand.
CGCTGAAGCGTTACGCCAGACTCAGCGTCCAGTGTTCGATATCGCGATGCAATACGGTTACGATTCACAGCAAACTTTTTCGCGCGTGTTCCGCCGTCAGTTTTCCCAGACGCCGACCGCCTATCGTCACACCATGCGCCGTCAGGCGATGATTCAGCGTCCGCGTCTGCTGAGTTTCGATTGCAGTGAAAACATGAACAGCTTTGCCCAGCGCACCACCGGCGAGTGCTGCCCGGTTCAGTGACATTCTGCGCGCCCTTCACGGGCGCACCTTCCCGCTTTGCCTCTGCCATCTCCCCCGCTTCGATAAAAATCTTTCTACCATACCAGGTATAAATTTTGTTCAAACTTTCAAATCGGGTGATATAATGTGACCCAAGTCACAGATTTACCCCCGCGTAAGACGGCCAGAAGGGCCTCCCTGACCCTCCTTCTCTGCCGCCAGTGATGTCCAATCAATGTCAGGGATATTACTGATTTGAAGAGGTTTTTGCAGATGGCTACGTTAACCACCAGTTTAATCGTCATGCGTTGGGAGCTGCTCAGCGCCATCATGATGTTCTTTGCCAGCACCATGAAAATTAAACTGCGTCAGAACAGTCACCACGTGATGGCACTGATGTGCGGCGGTATTGGTGTAGGCATGTCATGCTGGTTTGTCACCGGCCTGCTCGGCATTACCCTGAGCATGGAAAATCTGCACAACTTCATGGAAATCTCCAAAAACGCCTTCGTTGAAGTGATGAGCCAGACGCCTGCTGATTGGCCGATGCCTTAATCGCAGCCAATAAAAAACCCCGCTAAGCGGTAATGCCGATCAGTTAAGGATCAGTTGAACGATCCAGTGGCTGTGTAAGAATCC
>NZ_DAMDQC010000179.1:0-8735 GCF_032082325.1 Pantoea sp. CTOTU50773
CGAGCCTTACGGAAGCATGTTCACTATGGCTACAATCCATGTAGACGGTAAAGAATATGATGTGAACGGAGCGGACAACCTGTTGCAGGCGTGTCTCTCTCTGGGCCTTGATATTCCTTATTTTTGCTGGCATCCGGCGCTGGGAAGCGTGGGAGCCTGCCGCCAGTGTGCGGTGAAGCAATTCCAGAATGCCGAAGATACCCGCGGTCGTCTTGTTATGTCATGCATGACACCGGCGTCGGACGGCACCTTTATTTCCATCGACGATGGCGAAGCGAAAGAGTTTCGTGAAAGCGTGGTGGAATGGCTGATGACCAACCATCCGCACGACTGTCCAGTGTGCGAAGAGGGCGGTAACTGCCATCTGCAAGATATGACGGTCATGACGGGCCACAGCTTCCGTCGTTACCGCTTCACCAAACGTACGCACCAGAATCAGGATCTCGGCCCGTTCATCTCCCATGAGATGAACCGCTGTATCGCCTGCTATCGCTGCGTGCGTTACTACAAAGATTACGCAGACGGCAAAGATCTCGGCGTTTACGGTGCCCACGACAACGTTTACTTCGGTCGCCCTGAAGATGGCACGCTGGAGAGCGAGTTCTCCGGTAACCTGGTCGAGATCTGCCCGACCGGCGTATTCACCGATAAAACGCACTCCGAACGCTACAACCGTAAATGGGATATGCAGTTCGCACCGAGCATCTGCCAGCAGTGCAGCGTGGGTTGTAACACCAGCCCAGGCGAGCGTTATGGTGAACTGCGTCGTATCGAAAACCGTTACAACGGTACCGTAAACCACTACTTCCTGTGTGACCGTGGTCGTTTCGGTTATGGCTATGTGAACCGCAAAGATCGTCCACGTCATCCAGTACAGAAGCGCGGCAACGATTGGGTCAGTCTGAATGCCGAACAAGCGGTGAATGCCGCGGCTGACGTACTGCGTCAGGCGAAGCGTGTGATTGGGATTGGATCAGCGCGTGCCAGCATTGAAAGCAACTTTGCGCTGCGTGAACTTGTCGGTGCGGAAAACTTCTCCACCGGTATGCCTGCCGCTGAGCAGGCACGCGTTGAGTTGATGCTGAAAGTACTGCAGGAAGGCGGTATTTACACGCCATCACTGCGCGAAATCGAAAGCTACGATGCGGTGCTGGTGCTGGGTGAAGACCTGACTCAGGTCGGTGCGCGTGTCGCACTTTCTGTGCGTCAGGCGGTGAAAGGTAAAGCACGTGAAATGGCAGCAGCCCAGAAAGTGGCTGACTGGCAGATCGCGGCGATCCTGAACATTGGTCAGCACGCCAAACATCCGCTATTTGTCACCAACGTTGATGAAACCCGTCTTGATGATATCGCCGCGTGGAGCTATCGCGCACCGGTGGAAGATCAGGCTCGTCTCGGCTTCGCTATTGCCAATGCGCTCGATGAAGCCGCTCCAGCCGTCAGTGGCTTTGACAGCAAGCTGAATGGCAAGCTGGATGTGGTGGTACAGGCGTTAGCCGGTGCCAAAAAACCACTGATTATTTCTGGTACTCACTCTGGCAGCACCGCGATGATTGAAGCGGCCGCCAACGTGGCAAAAGCACTGAAAGGTCGCGGTGCCGATGTCGGTATCACTTTCCTTGCCGGTGCAGCTAACAGCTTTGGTCTCGGCCTGATGGGGGGGCAATCGCTGGATAGCGCGCTGGAACAGCTGGATAAAGGCGAAGCGGAAGCGCTGGTGGTGTTGGAAAACGATCTTTACCGCCATGCACCGAAAGCCACCGTGGATGCGGCTTTGCACAACACCGCACACGTGATTGTGGTTGATCATCAACGCACTGCGACGCTGGAGAAAGCCGGTCTGGTGCTCTCGACGGCGAGCTTCGCAGAGAGTGATGGCACCTCGATCAACCAGGAAGGCCGCGCACAGCGTTTCTTCCAGGTTTACGATCCGTCTTATTACGACAACAGCATTGTGATGCTGGAGAGCTGGCGCTGGCTGCACTCGCTGCACAGCACTGTTGAAAGCCGTCAGATTGACTGGACGCTGCTTGATCACGTGATCGATGCCACCGTTGCAGCATTGCCACAGTTGAAAGGTATTAAAGACGCGGCGCCGGATGCAAGCTTCCGTATTCGCGGTCAGAAACTGGCGCGTTCACCGCACCGTAACAGTGGCCGTACCGCGATGCGTGCCAATATTAGCGTGCACGAACCGCGTCAGCCGCAAGACAAAGACACCATGTTTGCCTTCTCAATGGAAGGTAACAACCAACCAGGCGCACCACGTTCGCAGATTCCATTCGCCTGGGCTCCAGGCTGGAACTCCCCGCAAGCATGGAACAAGTTCCAGGCTGAAGTCGGTGGCAAACTGCGTCATGGCGATCCGGGTGTGCGTCTGTTTGAAGCGAGCGAAGGATCACTGCCGTGGTTCACCGCCGTGCCAGAAAGCTTTGTTGAAGGCAGCCAATATCGCGTTGCACCTTACTATCAGCTGTTTGGTAGTGAAGAGATGACTCAGCGTTCACCGACCTTCCAGAAGCGTATGTCGCCAGCTACGCTGGTGATTAACCCGGCTGATGCGGAGAAACTGGGCGTCAATAACGGCTCTGCGGTTGAACTGGTTTGTGCCGGTGAAACGCTGCGTCTGCCAGTACGCTTCTCCACTTCCCTGCAAGCAGGGCAGGTGGGTCTGCCGCTGGGTATGCCAGGTGTGCCGCCGTTCCTCTCAGGTGCGCAAGTTGACAAACTGCAGGAGGCTGCACAATGAGCTGGCTGACACCGGACGCTATCGACATCCTCATCCAGATCTTGAAAACCATTGTGATTCTGCTGGTGGTGGTGGGTTGTGGTGCCTTTATGAGTTTCGCCGAGCGTCGTCTGCTCGGCTTATGGCAGAACCGTTATGGACCGAACCGTGTTGGCTGGGGCGGCTCACTGCAGCTCGCCGCTGACATGATCAAAATGTTCTTCAAAGAGGACTGGGTTCCGCCGTTTACCGACCGCTTCATCTTTACTCTGGCACCGGTTATTGCCTTTGTATCGCTGCTGCTGGCGTTTGCCATCGTGCCGGTTTCACCGACCTGGATGGTGACAGATCTGAATATCGGTCTGCTGTTCTTCCTGATGATGGCCGGTCTGGCGGTTTACGCCGTGCTGTTCGCCGGTTGGTCGAGTAATAACAAATACTCACTGCTGGGTGCAATGCGTGCTTCCGCGCAGACGCTGAGCTACGAAGTGTTCCTGGGCCTGTCGCTGATGGGTGTGGTGGCGCAAGCCGGTTCATTCAACATGAACGCCATCGTCGAGAGCCAGACGCACTTGTGGAACATCATTCCGCAGTTCTTCGGCTTCGTGACCTTCTGTATCGCGGGTGTCGCGGTTTGTCACCGCCATCCGTTTGACCAGCCAGAAGCGGAACAGGAACTGGCCGATGGTTACCACATCGAATATGCCGGTATGAAGTTCGGTCTGTTCTTCGTCGGTGAATATGTGGCCATCACCACCGTTTCAGCGCTGATTGTCACGCTGTTCTTCGGTGGCTGGCACGGTCCATTCCTGCCGCCATTCATCTGGTTCGCCCTGAAAACGGCGTTCTTTATGGTGATGTTTATCCTGATTCGTGCTGCGCTGCCGCGTCCACGTTATGACCAGGTGCTGTCGTTCGGCTGGAAAGTGTGTCTGCCGTTGACGTTATTGAACCTGCTGGCGACCGCCGCAGTGATTCTGTACAGCGCGCAGTAAGGGGTTTTGAGATGACTTTAAAAGATATTGTCGTTGGCTTCGGCACGACAGTGCGCAGTATCTGGATGATAGGCATGCATGCCTTCGCCAAGCGCGAAACCCAGATGTATCCAGAAGAACCGGTTTACCTGCCGCCGCGCTACCGTGGCCGTATCGTGCTGACGCGCGATCCGGACGGCGAGGAGCGCTGTGTTGCCTGTAACCTGTGTGCGGTAGCCTGTCCAGTGGGTTGTATCTCACTGCAGAAAGCGGAAACGGTTGATGGTCGCTGGTATCCGGAGTTCTTCCGCATCAACTTCTCGCGCTGCATCTTCTGCGGTCTGTGCGAAGAAGCCTGCCCGACCACGGCGATTCAGCTGACCCCCGATTTTGAGTTGGGTGAGTTCAAGCGTCAGGATCTGGTGTACGAGAAGCAGGACCTGCTGATTTCCGGTCCGGGTAAATATCCGGAGTACAACTTCTATCGCATGGCGGGTATGGCGATCGACGGGAAAGAGAAGGGCGAAGCGGAAAACGAAGCCAAGCCAATCGACGTCAAAAGCTTGTTACCTTAAGGAGCCAGGTATGGAATTTGCGTTTTATCTTTGCGGACTGGTGGCGGTGCTAACGACATTGCGCGTTATCACTCACACCAATCCGGTACATGCGCTGCTGTACCTGATTGTTTCGCTGCTTTCGATTGCGGGCGTGTTCTTCTCAATGGGCGCTTACTTTGCCGGTGCGCTGGAGATCATCGTTTACGCCGGTGCCATTATGGTGCTTTTCGTGTTCGTGGTGATGATGCTGAACCTGGGCAAAACCCAGCAGGACCAGGAGCGCGAGTGGCTGAAGCCTTCGCTGTGGATTGGGCCTGGCATCGTCTCCCTGTTGCTGCTGGTGGTGATGATTTACGCCATTAGCACCGCGCACGATCAGGGCATTGATGGCACCGTCATCGATGCCAAAGCGGTGGGTATCAGTCTGTTTGGTCCTTACGTACTGGCGGTTGAGTTGGCGTCAATGCTGCTGCTGGCCGGTCTGGTGGTGGCCTTCCATATCGGACGTGAAGAGCGTCAGGGCGAAGTGCTGAGCAATCGCCATGCTGATGCACATGCGAATAAGGAGGATCACGCATGATCCCGTTACAACACGGCCTGATGTTGGCTGCTGTGCTGTTTGTTCTCGGCCTGACCTCGCTGGTACTGCGCCGCAATTTGCTATTTATGCTGATTGGTCTGGAGATCATGATCAACGCCGCGGCACTGGCGCTGGTGGTAGCAGGGAGCTACTGGGGACAAGCTGACGGCCAGGTGATGTACATTCTGGCGATCAGCCTCGCGGCGGCGGAAGCCAGCATCGGCCTGGCCCTGCTGCTCCAGCTCTATCGTCGTCGTCAGACGCTGAACATTGACACAGTGAGCGAGATGCGCGGATGAATCTTCTCTATTTAACCGTATTATTTCCGCTGATTGGCTTCCTGCTATTGGCGTTTTCCCGTGGTCGCTGGTCGGAGAATCTGTCGGCAGCGGTGGGAATGGGATCGGTCGGTCTGGCGGCGTTGACCACCGTTTTCGTTGGTATGGATTTCTTCAGTAACGGTCAACAGCCTTTTACTCAGGCGTTGTGGACATGGATTCAGGTCGGCCACTTTGATATCAAAGTGAACCTGGTACTGGACGGCTTGTCTCTGACCATGCTGTCAGTGGTGACCGGCGTCGGCTTCTTCATCCACATGTTTGCTTCCTGGTACATGCGCGGTGAAGAGGGCTATTCACGCTTCTTCGCTTACACCAACCTGTTCATCGCGAGCATGGTGGTGTTGGTGCTGGCCGACAACCTGATGCTGATGTATCTCGGTTGGGAAGGCGTGGGCCTCTGCTCTTATCTGCTGATTGGCTTCTACTACAGCAATCCAGAAAACGGCAAGGCGGCGATGAAAGCGTTCATCATCACCCGCGTCGGTGACGTGTTCCTCGCATTCGCACTGTTCATTCTCTATAACGAACTGGGTACGCTGAACTTCCGCGAGCTGGTGGAACTGGCGCCGGCGCATTTCGCCGCTGACAACCACATGCTGCAGTGGGCAACCCTGATGTTGTTGGGCGGTGCGGTCGGTAAATCTGCACAGTTGCCACTGCAAACGTGGCTGGCTGATGCGATGGCGGGTCCTACGCCGGTATCAGCTCTGATCCACGCCGCCACCATGGTAACCGCGGGTGTTTACCTGATTGCGCGTACCCATGGCTTGTTCCTGCTGACGCCGGAAGTGCTGCATCTGGTGGGTATTGTGGGGGCGATTACGTTGGTGCTGGCAGGCTTTGCCGCGCTGGTGCAAACCGACATCAAGCGCGTGCTGGCTTACTCTACCATGAGTCAAATCGGCTACATGTTCCTCGCGCTGGGCGTGCAGGCATGGGACGCGGCCATTTTCCACTTGATGACGCACGCCTTCTTCAAAGCACTGCTGTTCCTTTCTTCTGGTTCGGTCATTCTGGCCTGCCACCACGAGCAGAACATCTTCAAAATGGGCGGCCTGCGTAAGAGCATCCCACTGGTGTACACCTGCTTCCTGGTCGGCGGCGCTGCGCTGGCGGCACTGCCGCTGATTACCGCAGGTTTCTACAGTAAAGACGAAATCCTGTTTGGTGCGCTGGCGAATGGTCACATCAATCTGATGGTGGCGGGTCTGGTCGGTGCATTCCTGACCTCGATCTACACCTTCCGCATGATCTTCATCGTGTTCCACGGCGAAGAGAAAATTCATGCGCACGCGGGCAAAGGCATCACTCACCATCTGCCACTGATTGTGCTGTTAGTGCTCTCCACCTTCGTTGGCGCCATGATCACGCCACCGCTGGCGGGCGTGCTGCCGCAGAATGAATTCGGTGAGGGCGGAAAAGTGGCGCTGGAAATCACCTCAGGCGTGGTCGCGATTGTCGGCATCCTGATTGCTGCTGCCCTATGGCTTGGCAAACGCCAGCTGGTCACCAGTGTTGCCAATAGCGCGCCGGGCCGTTTCTTCGGCACCTGGTGGTTCGCGGCATGGGGCTTCGACTGGCTGTATGACAAGGTGTTTGTAAAACCTTATTTGGGCATTGCCTGGCTGCTGAAGCGCGATCCGCTGAACTCACTGATGAACCTGCCTGCGCTATTGTCGCGCATTGGTAATAAAGGCCTGGTGGTGAGCGAGAACGGTTACGTGCGCTGGTATGTGGCTTCCATGAGTGTCGGTGCCGTGGTGGTACTGGCGCTGATGCTGGTGATTTAAAGATTGATGAGCGGGGGCGAGAGAATCAAGGATTCTCTCATCCCAGAAGCGAATGTGAAAAATTGCCTGAATGACGAAGCGTTATTGATGTAGCCCGTTTCGTTGCCGTCAGTGTGCAGCAACCCAAGCGTATTTTGTACGTGAGGGTGGCGAGCGCTGACGGTGATGAACGTGGCAAGCAAGATAGCTCGAAATCAGGTTGAAAAAAGGGAAGTATGCCGTGCTATTACCTTGGCTAATAATCATACCTTTTGTTGGGGGTCTGCTTTGCTGGTTAGCAGAGCGCCTCGGCGCAAAAGTGCCGCGTTGGATCGCCATGATCACCATGGGGCTGACGCTGGCACTCGGTCTGCAGTTGTGGCTGCAGGGAGGCTATTCACTCACCCAGGCTGCAGGAATGCCGCAGTGGCAGTCGACTTTCTCGGTGCCATGGATTCCGCGCTTCGGCATTAACTTCCATCTGGCTATCGACGGTTTGTCACTGCTGATGGTGGTGCTGACCGGTCTGCTCGGGTTGATGGCGGTGCTCTGTTCCTGGAATGAAATCGAGAAGTATCAGGGCTTTTTCCACCTCAACCTGATGTGGATCCTCGGTGGTGTGATTGGCGTGTTCCTCTCCATCGACATGTTCCTGTTCTTCTTCTTCTGGGAAATGATGCTGGTGCCGATGTACTTCCTCATCGCGCTCTGGGGTCACAAAGCCTCTGACGGTAAAACCCGTATCTCGGCAGCGACCAAATTCTTCATCTATACCCAGGCTTCGGGTCTGGTGATGTTGATTGCGATTCTGGCGCTGGTGTTCGTGCACTACAACGCCACGGGCGTCTGGACCTTCAGCTACGAAGAACTGCTGAAAACGCCAATGTCGCACACCGTTGAATATCTGCTAATGCTCGGCTTCTTTATCGCTTTCGCAGTGAAAATGCCAGTGGTGCCCCTGCACGGCTGGTTGCCGGATGCGCACAGTCAGGCGCCAACTGCGGGTTCGGTTGACCTCGCAGGAATCTTGCTGAAAACGGCGGCGTATGGTCTGCTGCGTTTCAGCCTGCCACTGTTCCCGAATGCTTCCGCAGAGTTTGCGCCGATTGCTATGTGGCTCGGTGTTCTGGGTATCTTCTACGGTGCCTGGATGGCGTTCTCGCAGACGGATATCAAACGTCTAATTGCTTACACCTCCGTTTCGCACATGGGCTTCGTGCTGATTGCTATCTACACTGGCAGCCAGCTGGCGTTCCAGGGCGCGGTGATTCAGATGATTGCTCACGGCCTGTCCGCCGCAGCACTGTTCATCTTGTGTGGGCAGCTTTATGAGCGTCTGCATACCCGTGACCTGCGCCAGATGGGCGGTTTGTGGGGACGTATCAAATGGATTCCAGGCCTGTCGCTGTTCTTCGCGGTGGCCAACCTCGGTATGCCAGGCACCGGTAACTTTGTCGGCGAATTTATGATTCTGACCGGCAGTTTCCAGGTGGTGCCGGTGATTATCGTGATTGCCACCTTTGGTCTGGTGTTTGCCTCGGTGTATTCGCTGGTGATGATGCAGCGCGCTTACTACGGCGAAGCGAAATCGAAAGCTCCGCTGCCGGGCATGTCACCGCGTGAATTCATGACGATCGGCGTGCTGGTGGTGCTGCTGGTTCTGCTGGGTGTTTATCCACAGCCGATCCTTGATACCTCTCACGCTGCGATGAGCAATATTCAGCAGTGGTTTACCGCTTCAATTTCAACTACAAGGCCGTAATTCGCCATGACAATAACTCCTCAA
>NZ_DAMDQC010000180.1:0-8688 GCF_032082325.1 Pantoea sp. CTOTU50773
GACTCGCGCAGTTTAAATCGAGCGAGAAGTGCAGGTATCGTTTTGAGTTCCTGGAGGGCGCGCTGTGCGCGGGGCAGTACACATTTACCATTCTCGGTGAGCAGCATCCCGCTGGCATGACGTTCAAACAAAGGCGTGGTGAGAGTGTGTTCCAGATCACGTATCGATCGCGTCACCGCCGATTGCGTGCGAAATAAATCTTCCGCAGCCTCCGAGACGGTTCCCCGTTCTGCAATCATACAAAGTGACCTTAGCTGCATGATTTTAATGTGATTAGTGTCTTCCTGTTCCTGCATGCCCTCTGCCCCTGAACCTCTGATAATGATCACAACATAAATAAAAATCATAGCTCGCACAATGAAAGGCATTATTCGGTCACGGTGGTGCGTGTCAGGATGAAAAAAACGTAATAGCAGGGGAACATAATGGAAAACGCAGTGAAAAAGAGTGCCTTGGTGGTCAGTGCCCATTCCGCTGACTTTGTCTGGCGCGCAGGCGGGGCCATCGCGTTGCACAGTGCGAGCGGCTATGACGTGCACGTCGTCTGCCTCTCTTACGGGGAGCGCGGTGAGTCGGCAAAACTGTGGCGCAAAGGCAATATGACCGAGCAGACCGTCAAGCAGCATCGTCAGGCCGAGGCCGAACGGGCCGCGGATGTGTTAGGTGCCAGCATTGAGTTCTTCGATCTCGGCGATTATCCCCTTCGCGCGGATAAGGAAACGCTGTTTCGCCTCGCCGATGTGTTTCGCCGCGTACAGCCTCACTTTGTGCTGACGCACTCGATTGCCGATCCTTACAACTACGATCATCCCCTGGCGGCGAATCTCACCCAGGAAGCACGCATCATTGCACAGGCAGAGGGGTATCGCCCGGGAGAACCAATTATCGGTGCACCGCCGGTTTACTGTTTTGAACCGCATCAGCCTGAACAATGCCTGTGGAAACCGGATGTGCTGCTGGATATCACCTCGGTTTGGGAAAAGAAATATCAGGCGATTCAGTGCATGGCCGGTCAGGAACACCTGTGGGAATACTACACGCGCGTGGCGCTCCAGCGCGGCGTACAGGCCAAACGTAATACGGGGATTGCATCCACGCGCGTCATCACCCACGGCGAAGGCTATCAGAGTCTGTTCCCACGGGTGACGGAGGATCTCTCATGATTGCGGTCAATCAGAAAGGCATCGTTGTTAAGCAGATTGAACGGACCGATTCGGCTCTGATTGCACAATTTGCCCGTGCCGGAGTGGCGACTGTCCACGAAGCGCAACAGCGGCAAGGTCTGCTTGATGTGCGGATAAGACCCATTCAGCAAGGTGTCTCGGTAGCCGGTAGCGCGGTCACGGTGCTGGTTTCTCCCGGCGATAACTGGATGTTTCATGTTGCAGTCGAACAGTGTCAGCCGGGCGATGTGCTGTTAGTGTCGCCGACCTCGGATTGCCATGACGGCTTCTTCGGTGATCTGTTGGCCACTTCGCTGAAAGCGCGCGGCGTGGTGGCGCTGGTGGGCGATATCGGTATCCGTGACAGCCAGACCCTGCGTGAGATGGGTTTCCCGGTCTGGTCGCGTGCGGTGTTTGCTCAGGGAACCGTTAAAGCCACGCTGGGGTCGGTGAATGTGCCAATTCTCTGTGCCGGTCAGCTGGTTTATCCCGGCGACATTGTGGTCGCCGATGACGACAGCGTGGTGATTGTGCCGCGAGCGGATGCGAACATCGTTGCCGAGGCAACCCAACAGCGGGTCGCCAATGAGGAGAGTAAACGAGTAAGACTGGCTGCGGGGGAATTCGGGCTGGATATTTATCAGATGCGTGGCGCGTTAGCGGAGAAGGGATTGCGCTACGTGGAGTCTCTGGATGCCCTGCAAAAGAGTTCGCTATGAAACAGACGCTGATACCCTGTGTCTTAATGCGAGGCGGCACCTCCAAAGCCGCCTGTTTCCTGGCCAGCGATCTGCCAGAAGCGGCGCCGCAACGAGATCGCGTGTTGCTGGCCGTCATGGGTTCACCCGATCCCCGTCAAATTGATGGCATCGGTGGGGCTGATCCGCTGACCAGTAAAGTGGCGATAATTTCTCCCTCCACTCGGCCTGATGCGGATATCGATTACCTGTTTGCACAGGTTAACGTGCATCAAGCAGTAGTCGATTATGGACAGAACTGCGGCAATATCCTCGCCGCCGTGGCGCCTTTTGCCATTGAGAAGGGCCTGATAAGGGCACAGGGCGACATCACGCGCGTGCGCATCTTTATGGTCAACACCGGGCAAATCGCAGTGGCGCAATTTGCCACGCCCGATGGCACGGCGGAATATCAGGGCGATACCCAGATAGACGGTGTGCCCGGTTTTGGCGCAGAGCAAATTTTGCAATTCGAGGATATTGCAGGCTCCAGCTGCGGATCGCTGTTACCGACCGGAGAGGCGCTTAATCGGTTTGACGGGATTGAGGTGACCTGCATCGATAACGGTATGCCCGTGGTGATCCTGCGTGCTGAGGATGTGGGATGCACTGGACAGGAAACCCGTGAACAGCTGGAGAGTAACGCTGAGTTAAAAGCGCGTCTGGAGTCCATCCGCTTACAAGCGGGTCTGTTGATGAATCTCGGGGATGTGACGAAACGAACCGTGCCGAAAATGACCCTGATCGCGCCGCCCGCTAATGGCGGTGCGCTATCCACGCGAACATTTATTCCCCATCGCTGTCACGCCTCTATAGGCGTACTGGGCGCGGTGAGTGTGGCTACAGCCTGCCTGATCCCCGGTTCCGTGACGCAGGGCATCGCGCAGATTACCGATGCCAGGCAGCAGCGTCTGGCGGTAGAGCATCCCAGCGGCGAGTTTAGCGTGATGCTGACCCGTGATGAGGCAGGGAAGGTGACGCAAAGCGGCCTGATACGTACGGCACGTTTGTTATTCGACGGGCGGGTCGCCATTCCAGGCTCACACTAAAACACGAATTACCCTGCACGCTGACGTTCTCCTGTGCTGACAACCTTATGGGTTGTCGGCATTCTTCATTCGCTCTGCAAAATCTTCGTTTCCACGCGTGACTGCGTGCTCCTACTCACACTGCCTGGCCAGACTCCTTATTTTCCTTAAATAAATGTCGCCTGATTCATTATTAATGTGACAAGTGTGCGCACGGTGTGTCTTTAATGTTACGAGTCAGTATATTTAATAGCGAGGTTTTTAAAGATTTAATGGCGCAGGAATTAAGTGTTCTGAAAGTGATAATTGTTTTTGGTTTGTTAAATTAAATCATTCCGGCTGTTATTAAAATACAATAACTCAATGCTTGTTAAAATTACGTATTATTGATGTTGAGCTTATGTCTACGGTAATTGTAACCCTGCTAAATAATAAGATAATCGCATCATTACGGGCTGCACGCCGATTCTTTCACTCTTCAGTGCATCATAATTAACGCTCAAAACCACGCTAAAACCTTGAATTAGGTTGATTAAAATCAAAAATTCCTCATAAATTAACGCTCTCATTACATTTAATTCACATGAAAATCATTCATTTATACAGCGAATTTTTTCTTTTTGTTACAAGTTACCCCTTTAATTTGGATGCCTTTGTGTAAACGAAAATATAGAATAATTTACAGAAAAATTCTTATTACGAGCCGTGTCGATACCTACGCCTGCAAGTGTTATCGACAGACATTTCGTTAACAATCGTGATTTATTTTCCCCGTTCTTTCTCCGGAACGAACGCCGAAGTGAATATCCTATTTCCCAGACGTCACCTGTCTGGAAAATAAACTGTGGTTGTTGCTCGTGGTTAAGAGAAAGACGACAGTGCGGCACCGATTTCAACTTGTTATGCACGAGCTTGCTTCATCTCACTTCATAACATGTGAAACGGCGCTGGATTGCCGTTAACTCATTCGGTCACTCAAAAAAAGAAGATAGTCATGCTAAGTAACGATCTTACATCGCTGATCACGCGTATTGACTTCGCGCTAATTTCATCCATTCACATCATTTTTCCCCCGCTAACCATTGGACTGGCTGCACTGTTGTTCATCTCTGAACTGATGTGGGTCAGGAAGCAAGATGAGCAGTGGTATCGCCTGTGTCGCTTCTTTGAAAAGCTGTTTATCGTTAACTTCGGTGCTGGCGTGGCAACCGGTGTCACCATGGAAATGGCCTTCGGTATTCTTTATGGTCGCTTCTCGCAGGCTGCCGGGCCGTTCTTTGGTCAGGTGCTCGGCTATGAGACCATCACCGCCTTTATGTACGAAGCCGGCTTTATCGGACTGATGATTTTTGGCTGGGGCAAGATCAGCAAAGGGATGCACCTGTTTGCGACCTTTAACGTGGCGCTCTCTTCTACGCTTTCTGCGATGTGGATCCTGGTGGCTAACTCCTGGATGCAAACGCCAACCGGTGTTGAACTGCATAACGGTATTTTCATCGTAACTGACTGGCTGGCCGCGCTGTTAAATCCTAATGCGCGCAGTGCTTTCCCGCACATGCTGCTGGCAAGCTTCGAGCTCTCGCTCTGCTTCGTGGTGGCGACCTGCGCCTGGTATGTGCTGAAACAGCGTCATGTTGATCTGTTCCTGAAACCCCTGAAGTATTCACTGATGGCGCTGGCCGTGGTCGCCGCCGTTCAGATCTATATGGGTGACGTGCTGGGTGAAGCCACGCTGGAACATAAACCGGCGGCGCTGGCAGCAATGGAAGGGCACTACGATACTTATGATTCTGCGGGTAACGTCAACAGTGCCTGGCACATCCTCGGTTGGCCAAACAAAGAAGGCACCGGCCTCGCATGGTCAATCGATATTCCGCACGGTTTAAGCCTGATTGAAACCAAAACCTGGAACGGTACGGTAACGGGCCTGAACAGCTTCCCGAAAGATCAGCAACCGCCTGTGGTGTTGCCGTTCTACGCTTTCCGCGCCATGTCAGGTGCTGCGGGTGCCATGCTGCTGGTTAGCCTCTGGGGCGTCTGGCTGATTGCACGTCGTCGCATGACCGCTGAGCTGGCTCCGCGCAATAAGCTGTTCCTGGCGCTGGCCGTTATTATGGTGATCCTGCCTTATATCGCAGTGATTGCGGGCTGGTGGACGCGCGAAATTGGCCGTCAGCCGTGGATCGTGTATGGCCTGATGCGCACCGAAGACGGTATGAGTCCAATGACCCTGGGTCTGGCGATCTTCTGGCTGGTGGGCTTCGCTATCTTTGAAACCGCTGTGGTGGCGGGCACCATCTGGTTCCTCGCTAAAGTGGTGCGTATGGGTCCTGATTTGACCAGCAAAATCCCGGGCGAGGGGCATGAGCATTTGGGTCACCTTGAAATGCCTGCCAGTGGTCATGCTGACCATCCTGAATATATCCGTCCGGTTTGATGGGAGATTAAATCCATGGACATGCTTAATTCGACTCAGCACTTCCTGATCATCGCCTGGTGGTTAGCATTTGGTATCAGCGTTCTTTTATATATCGCGCTGGATGGCGCCGACCTGGGGGCGGGGATCTTCTCGCTCTTCGTTCGCGACCATGATGAACGTGGCGCGATCATGTCGGCAATGGCTGGCACCTGGGATGCCAACGAAACCTGGCTGATCGTCGCCGGTGGTATTATGTTCGGCACCTTCCCGTTTGTGTACGGTTCGGCATTTAGCTACCTGATGGTGCCAATGGCGCTGGTGTTGTGGGGCATTATGTCCCGCGCGGTGGCACTGGAGTTTCGTCATCTGGCCTCGCCATTCTGGCAGAAGTTTTCTGACGGCATCTTCGGTGTCGCCAGTCTCGCGGTGACTTTCTTTGGTGGGATGAGCGTTGGTGCGTTGCTGCAAGGTTTCCAGATGGATTCGCCAGCTCAAGGGGTTCCAACCTATGTGGGCGGCGCATTTAACTTTATTTCAGCGTTCTCCATCTGGACCGGCGTGGCTTCCTGCGTGGCAATGACGCTGGCAGGCGTGCTGTTCGTACGTGCTCGCTTCGAGAAAAATGAACCGATTCGTCAGGATGCAGCACGTTGGACGGCGGTGATCTTCTGGTTAGCTATCGCTGCCGTGGTGATTACCTGGGTGTGGAGTGCGGTGATCTTCGACTGGGCACGTGCGAAATGGTTTGGTCCGCATTTCTGGATCTGGGGCCTGTTTGGCTTGATCGCTCTGGTCTGTATTGATCAGGTGCGTCGTGACACCCTGAAGGACAAAGATTTTGCAGCGGTGATGTGGTTCAATGGCGCGGCATTTATTCTGGGCTTCGGTATGTTACTGACCATGTTCCCGTGGATCGTGCCAGGCACCTGGACCATCTGGGCGGGCGCAAGCCCTCAGGTTTCGCTGATTACCTTCACCATGACCATGGGCGGTTTTGTTCCGGTAATGCTGATGTACAACTGGTATCCGATCTGGGTATTCCGCGGCCGTATCTCCAAGCTGGTTGGTCACGGGGGACACTAAGACATCATGTCTGCTAGTTCCCCTCCAAGTGGAATGGCAGCCCGCCTGGCGGAGCGTTGGCTTTCGAGCCTGCGCCGCCAGGCAGGCGGTTTATTTTCACTGTCGATCAGTATGGCGGCGCTCAATGCCATACTGATGATTGCACAGTGTTGGCTGTTAGCCTGGCTAATCAGCAACGCCGTCCTCGGTGGTAAAACCTTCACCGCGCTATTGCCTTATCTCTTATTGCTGCCGGTTGTGATGTTGCTGCGCGCGGGTATCGATATCCTGCGCCAGGGTTTTGCGTTTGAAGCCTCAGCACGTATCCGTCAGGGATTGCGCGGGATGTTGTTAGACCGCATCGCCACACTGGGTCCCGCCTGGAGCCAGCATCAACGTACGGGCAGTATCGCCAGCTCCCTTGGCGAAGGCGTCGAAGCTATCGAAGCCTATTTTTCCGGTTTTCTCCCGCAAAGAATCATCATCGGCATTGTGCCGCTAGCCATTCTGGTGGCGCTTTTTCCTTTTGACTGGGTCTCCGGCTTGATCATGCTGATCACCGCGCCGCTGGTGCCGTTGTTCATGATCGTGGTAGGAAAGGGCGCGGAGAAAATGAGCCTCAAGCAGTGGCACAAACTCAGCCTGATGAGTGCGCACTTCTTTGATGTGATTGCTGGCCTGACAACGTTACGCCAGACCCATGCTGCACGCCGACAAGCGAACATCATCGCAGCGATCTCGGACAGCTATCGTCAGACCACCATGAAGGTGTTGCGGCTGGCATTCCTTTCATCATTGGTGCTGGAATTTTTTGCCACCATCAGCACCGCGATGGTAGCGGTGTATGTTGGATTCCGTCTGTTCTATGGCGAAATGGGCTTCCTGCCGGGGCTGTTTGCCTTGTTGCTGGCACCTGAATTTTTCCGTCCGCTGCGCGATTTGGGCACGCACTATCATGCCCGAATGGATGCAATTGGCGCGACGGAAGGTCTACTGGCGATCCTCAATGCTGAAGCGCCGGAATCGTCACAGGGTAATGACGCGCTCCCGGCGAAACCTCGTGAAATCAACGTCGAAGGCGTGAGCTATCAGTATGAAGAGGGCGGCGGCGTTACCGATGTTTCCTTTACTTTACGCAGCGGGGAAACACTGGCGATCGTCGGCACCAGCGGTGCCGGTAAAACCACCTTATCGCGAATGCTACTGGGCTTTATCGCGCCGAACTCAGGACGCATCGTCATTGATGGCAAGGATCTTTCTTCATTAGATCTTCCTGCATGGCAGCAACAGATTGGTTGGCTCCCGCAGCGACCCACTATGTTTGCCGGTTCGATTGCGGAAAATATTCTGTTGTCGCGTTCGGGTATCAGCCAGGCAGAGGTTGAAGCAGCGGCACAGCTGGCTCAGGCTGACACTTTTATCCATTCGTTGCCGGCGCAATATGATTACCGCCTGGGTGATGGTGGAAAAGGGCTGTCCGGTGGGCAGATTCAGCGTATTGCAATGGCCCGCGCCGTATTGATTTCGCCACCGGTGGTGATACTTGATGAACCTACGGTCGCGCTGGATCGCCAGACGGCACAGCAGATGATTGCCGCCTTGGGTAATGCATTACCGGATAGCGCACGCTTGATCATCACCCACGATACGGAGATTGCCGCCACGGCCGACCGCGTTATCGTGCTGGAGAAAGGGCGTGTGGTTGAAGCAGGGACGCCGCAGGCATTGCGCGATCAGGCTGGCGTCTTCGCTGAACTCGAGCGTCTGCAAACAGGAGACCTCGCATGAAGGATCTTTGCCATCTCTTGCGCCTGGCGCGTCCGTGGCGTTTCCGCATGGCGGTGGGAATATTGCTCTCTGTGATTGTGATTCTCTCCAACGTGGCACTGCTTGCCTTGTCAGGCTGGTTTATTACGTCCATGGCGCTGGCTGGCGTGGGCTCACTGGCACTGGAGTTTTTCACTCCGGCTGCAGCGATTCGTGGGCTCGCGGTATTGCGTACCTTCGCGCGTTATCTGGAAAGATTGGTGACGCACGATGCAACTTTGCGCTTGTTGTCGGTTTTACGTGTCTGGTTCTATCAGCAGTTAGCCCATCTTGCGCCTGCGCGACTGCAGGATTTTCGCGATGGGGATGTGCTGGCGCGTTTTCGCGCTGATATAGATAGCCTCGACAATTTCTATCTGCGTATTCTGACGCCGGCCATTGCAGGGCTGATCTCGTCGGTCATCATTTTGGCAGGAATTTGCTGGTTCTCACCTTCAGTGACCTTGATTGAT
>NZ_DAMDQC010000181.1:0-8661 GCF_032082325.1 Pantoea sp. CTOTU50773
GGGCTGGCAGGGTTGGCGTATTGCTGAGAGGAAATGTAGCACGTGAAGCGAGGCACGATTGGGTGAATAACTGGGCGATTTGCGGGTATTTTGCGCAAAGATTGGGTTAGGATTGCGGGATATGAAATTGATTCGGATAAAAGGATTTCGGACAAATTTCGGGAAACTTGGTTGAAGAGTAAATTATAATCATAATCAATTACATAAAAAAAGACCCAATACGATTCCTGTATCGGGTCCAGGGAAATGGCTCTTTGAGAGCCGTGCGCTAAAAGTTGGCATTTTTGAAGGCGAGTTCGCCTTGCCATTTAAAGGTAGTCCAAGGGTGATTATTTTCCAGCCAACCGTCACGATGCGGTCAGGAAGCTGCCAACTCTGTGATCGTGCTGACACATCGGGAAAGCAAGCGTAGCGGCAAAACTGTGCGCTACGCCCGAATTTTTGCAGGGACTACTTACCGCACAGCTGTTGCGCGCGATCGACGATCGGTTGCAGGCTCATCTTCTGGCCCGGATGTGCTTTGTCTTCCGCCACGATGGTATCGATGGATTGCTGAGTGCCTTTACCCGCGTCAGCGCGTGCATGCGCTTTATCATTCAGCGGATATTGCAGCAAGGTGCTCGGATTGATGGCAAACAGCGCGCCGTCTTTCTCGCAGGTCAGCATCACCTCTTCGCGGGTGAATGGCCATTTGTCTTTGCCAATTTCAAAGCGGCTGACGGTAATAATCTGCGCGGCCATCGCCTGGCTGCACAGTGCCATCAGAATGCAGGCTGGAATCAATTTCTTCAGCAAAATATCGACCTCATTTTTCATTTATCACAATTCAGGCCGGAGACAGCGTAGCAAACACGCTGACCAATCCGACAACAACAATGGCCAGCAGCAGCTCAAGCTGCGTCAGGCGAATAAACTGCTGCGGCGCGTGACTACCCGCGACGCGAAAACCTGGCACCAGAACATAGCGATTGATCAGCGCAATGCCCACCATCATCATCACCAGCATCACTTTGACCACCAGCATCGCACTCCACAGCGTGGTGCCCCAATTGAGCGGTGTGCCGCCTATCAGCAGGCTGTTGATCAGCCCGGTGAGCAAAGCCAGTGCGACAGCCAGATGACCGTAACGCGAAAAGCGCATCATGCAGCGAATCGCATCGGTGCGATACGTAATCTGACGGGCTTCACGCATTAGCAATAACAGGGGCAGTAAGCCGCCAGTCCAGAACGCGGCGGCAATCAAGTGCAGCGCGTGATTGATCTGCTGCAGCAAGCCGGGTAAACCATCGCGCATCGCGGCGTGCCCGACGCCTGCCAGCGCCGCCAACTGCAACAGACCACTTATCAGCAAGAGCTGTTGGCGCAGTGTGCCACGCAGCAGCAAGGCCAGCGTGCTCAGCAGTGCGAACCCCAGTTCCCAACACCACACCGCGCCAAAGCGCGTCGCTAAAACCGCCTGCCAGGTTTCCAGGTCACCAACATTGTGCCAGTCACCGCTCATCAAACCGGTTTGCGTGGCGAGCATTAACACCGCACTGAGCAGACTCAATAGCGCTGTCGTGACTAAAATTTTGTGCAAACGTTGCGCCAGCACCGGGCGATAACGCCGCGGTGCCAGCAGAGCCGTATAGAACGCGCTGCCAGCCAGCAATAGCACCGCAATAAAATGCAGGGCGCGCAGGACGATCCACAACGTACTCAGAACCATGGATTACTTCACGCTAAACGCGTAACTTCCCTTGGTTTTGTGACCATCTACCGACAACACATGCCAGTTCACCTGGTAGTTGCCAGATGGCAGCGGTTTGCTGATCGGCACGATCAACTGATCATGCTGCTTGTCGTTGAGTTTGGCTTTTTCCACGGCCATCGGCTGATTCTGCGCATTGAGCACTTCAACACCGCTGAAGGCAGGCTCAACATCTTCAGTGAAGGTCAGCGTCAGATTTTGTGGCGAGCTGTCGATCACCGCTTTATCGGCGGGAACCGGCGTTTTCAGGTGAGCATGTGCCAGTGCAAACTGACTGAAGACCAACGTGGATGACGCCAGCAACAGCGCCACAACCGGGTTTAACGCAGTTTTCTTCATCACTTCTTCCCTTTGCCATGCGGCGCTCTGCCGCAAACGTGGCAGCAGGATACGCCGCTGGCAAAGACGTGTCGAGACTTGCGGTGCGATCCAATTTCCTTGATCCGTAAAGGGGAAACCATTACTTTTGCCCCTGTTTATCAGGAGAAATGCATGAGCCAAAACCTTGCCCTGTTGTCGCAGGAAGAGAAAGACAAAGTCAATGTCGATCTGGCCGCCGCAGGCGTGGCCTTTAAAGAGCGCTACAACATGCCCGTGATCGCGGAAATGGTCGAGCGCGAGCAGCCGGAAGCGCTGCGCGAGTGGTTCCGTCAGCGTTTGATGAGCTATCGCCAGGCATCGCTCAGCCTCTCTCGCCTGCCCTACGAACCCAAACAGAAGTAATTAACCTATGTTACGCGTTATCGATACCGAAACCTGTGGCCTGCAAGGCGGCGTGGTCGAAGTCGCGTCAGTGGATGTGATCGACGGACAGATCGTCAATCCGATGAGCGATTTGATTTGCCCGGACCGCCCTATCAGCCGTCAGGCGATGGCGGTGCATCGCATTACGGAAGCAATGGTCGCCGATAAGCCGACCATTGAAGAAGCGATTGGTCGCTATCATGGCAGCCCGCATTATGTGGCGCACAATGCCAGTTTTGATCGTCGTATGTTGCCGATCATGCCCGGTGAATGGATCTGCACCATGACGCTGGCGCGCCAGCTGTGGCCGGGCATTAAGTACGGAAACCAGGCACTGCGTCACAGCCTGAAGCTTGACGTTACGCCACCTGCTGAACTGCATGCGCACCGTGCGTTGTATGACTGCTATGTCACCGCTGCGCTGCTGATCCGCATCATGGAGACCTCCGGCTGGAGCGTCAGTGATATGGTCGGCCGCTGTCAGCCCGCAGAAGTCAGCGGCGATGTGTTCCCGTTTGGTAAATATCGCGGGCAAAGCATTGGCAGCATTGCGCGTAAAGATCCCGGCTACTTACGCTGGGTGCTGGAGAATGTGCGCGATTTGCGCCCACCGTTACGGCAGGCGCTGCGCAAGTACGTGAAAGTCGATCAATAATCGACGCGGTCTGGCAAGCTGCCCTGCGCCAGACCGATCAGGAAAGTAAACTCCTGCGCTACCCCTTCATAGGCTTTAAAACGCCCTGATTTACCACCGTGACCGGAATCCATCTCGGTACACAGCAGCAGCAGTGTATCGTTGGTTTTCAGCTCACGCAGTTTTGCTACCCACTTCGCCGGTTCCCAATACTGCACCTGGGAATCGTGCAATCCTGTCGTCACTAACAGATGCGGGTAGGCTTTCGCTTCGATGTTGTCATACGGGCTGTACTGGCGAATGATGTGGTAAAACTCTTCTTGCTCCGGGTTGCCCCACTCGTCATATTCGCCGGTGGTTAGTGGGATCGACGGGTCCAGCATGGTCGTCACCACATCGACAAACGGCACTTGCGCCACAACACCGTGGAACAGTTCGGGGGCAAGGTTCATCACACCGCCCATCAACAAGCCGCCCGCACTGCCGCCCATCGCATACAGCTGCTGCGGATTGCCGTAGCCTTTCGCCACCAGCGCCTGCGTCACATCAATGAAGTCGGTGAAGCTATTCATCTTATTCTTCAGGCGACCATCGTCATACCACTGCTGCCCCAGTTCGCCACCGCCGCGCACATGGATAATGGCGTAAACAAAACCGCGTTCCAGCAAGCTAATGCGACTGGTGCCGAAACTGGCGTCCATGCTACTGCCGTAGGCACCATAGCCGTAAGCCAGCAGTGGATTACTGCCTGGTTTGAAATGCTTGCGGTGATAGACCAGCGACACCGGCACTTCAGTGCCATCACGCACGGTGATCCAGTGGTGTTCGCTTTTGTAGTCGTCTGAGTTGAAGCCCGGCACCGGCGTCTGTTTCAACACCCGGCGATCGCCCGTCTCCATATTGAGCTCAAACAACGTGGTTGGCGTGGTCATGGATGAGTAGCCATAACGTAACGTGTCACTTTCCGGCGAAGGATTGTAGGCCAGCCAGGTGACGTAAGCCGGATCGTCAAAGGCGATCCCGATGCTTTCACCGCTTTCCCAGTTGATCTGACGCAGCGTGTTGACGCCGCGCTGGCGCTCTTCCACCACTAGCCAGTGGCGGAACAGTTGGAAATCCTCCAGCACCACGTTATCGCGTGCCGGAATCAACGCCTGCCAGCGGTTCTCGGCCAGCCATGCGCTGCGATACAGGCCAAAGTTTTTGCCGTCGCGATTCGAGCGAATATAGAACTGGTGATTGTAGTGATCGATGCTGTATTCGTGATCGCGACGACGTGGACAGAATACCTGCGGCTGCGCATCCGGATACTCGGCATCAATCAGCTGGATCTCACTGGTGGTGGTGCTGTACATCGCAATCAGGATGAAGTGCTCGGAGGTGGTTTTGTGCACGCTGAGATGGAAGCTCTCATCCTGCTCTTCATACACCAGCTGATCGTCTGATTGCGGATGACCTAACTCATGGCGCCACACCTGATAGGCGAGCAGCGTTTTCGGATGCTTACGCACGTAGTACAGCGTGCGCGAATCATTGGCCCACGCCACGCTGGAAGAAGCATTGCTTAGCACTTCCGGATACCAACTGCCACTCTCCAGGTTACGGAAACGGATGCCATACTGGCGGCGCGACAGAAAATCTTCCGCCAGCGCCATCACCTGGTTGTCGGGTGAGATCGCCAGTGCGCCCATGGTGTAGAAATCACTGTGAGAAGCTCGTTGATTACCGTCGATCAGCAATTGCCAGGGTTCATTCTCTGGTGCGCTAATCGGCTGACGAAAATAGAGCGGATACTCGTTCCCCACCTCATAGCGACTTTGATAGCGATAACCGTTTTTTACGTAGGGGACGGAGTGGTCCTGCGGTGGAATGCGGTCGACAATCTCTTTTAATACCCGTTCCTGCAAAGGATCTTGCGACGCCATCATCGCTTTACCGTACGCATTCTCGGCGTGCAGATGTGCCAGAATTTCTGGGTTTTCACGCTCGTCATCGCGCAGCCAATAGTAGTTATCGGTGCGCGATTCGCCGTGCAGATTCATGACGTGGGGGATTTTTTTCGCTTGTGGCTGATGCATTCTGGCTCCTTTCCCTGAAAGACAACATTCAGCAAGCGTGGCACTTATCACGCGGGAAGCCAAGCAGCAGCGCACAGGAAGTGTAACGAAAGGAGCGCTTTTTCATGCGCCCCCTCGTCAAGGGTGGTTAACGCAACAAATTAGCTGGAAAATCAGCGGGCAATTCACTGGCCGCACAGGCGATGACCTCATCATTATCGGCACCACAATCTCGCACCAGTGTGATGGTGGCAAATTCGTCGATCACTTCAGTGGGATAAGCTGGACCCGCTTCGCGATAACGATTCATTTCGTTGAGATGTTCATTCTGGAAGCAAACCGTTTGCTGCGGGTTGTTCATCACCCAGCGGGGGAAGAAGATCGTACCGTGAAATAATCTGTCTCCCAGATTCGCGATCAAACTGACGTCAGTGCCGGTGGGTTCAGTCCAGGAAACTTTGTAGACCTCTTGCGCGACTCGCACAATATAGGCGCGCTGGTCCTTAACCCAACGATTACCCACCATCCCGCTATGAATACGATAATCAACGGTGCTGGCATTTTTAATATACAGCTCATAGTTCCAGCCATTGTCATAGGTATAGATCAGGTGTTTGCCAACAAATCCAGCCAAATCATTTTTATCGAAGGTACTCATAATGTGTTCTCCTTTGGTTTGAAGCCAGATTACGCCTTCACTTACCTGATGAATAACGCTATTTTTCGATAAAATTCATTCAAAATTTAGATGATATGCATAAATCAACGTTGGAACAGTGGAGCTTGTTAAATGAGGTGGTGCTGCGCGGCAGTTTCGCCAGCGCGGCTGAGTCGACACATCGCAGCCAGTCTTCGGTAAGCTATAACCTCGCCATGCTGCAAGAACGCCTTGAAGTCACCTTGCTGGAGACCAAAGGAAGGCGCACCGTGCTGACGCCTGCAGGCGAAAAGCTTCTGGCGCAGGTCAGGCCACTGTTGAAAGCTTTCTACGCGCTGGAAAGCACCGCCAGCGCTATGCGCAACGGAGAGCGCAGCCGCATCGAACTGATGGTGGATAGCATCTTGCCGCGCGAGCATTTGTTCAGTGTGCTGAGTGAATTCCAGCGTCTCTATCCAGGTACGCAGGTTAACGTCACCGAGGTGTTGGAAACGCAGATACCGGATAACAGCCAGGCGGATGTAATGGTATTGAGCCAGCGCCAGCCCGGGACAGGCCGGGGCGAATGGATGATGAATGTGGATTTCGTGGCTGTTGCGCACCATCAGCATGCGTTACATCAATTGAATGGTGCGGTTAGTGCTGAGCAGTTAGCGGAATATCCGCTGATCCGCATTGCCGATCATCAGCATTTTAGCGTACTGCAGGAGCACCATCAGGGAGAGATCTGGGCTTGTTCCACCATCGAGGCCGCAATTGAGGCGGTAATGCATCAGGTTGGTTATGGTTGGTTACCGGAGACCCGTATTCAGTCCGCCCTGGCGGCAGGAACATTGAAGATGCTGCCGCTGCAACAGGGCGTTCGTCGCGTAACAGCGCTGCATTTACTGATCAATAACGAGATCATTGTTATTGATGCACAGTTGCAAACACTGCTCGATCTGATGCGCAATAAAGCCTGGATATGATCCAGGCTTCAGCATCATTACGCCGCTTTCTCCGCCTGAATATCGCGCTGAATGCCGTCGCGCACATCTTGTGGGATCTTCAGGGCATCACCCAGTGCAGAGAGATAGCTGCGCTCCATAAAGTGATCCACATCGATGGCGGCACAACTGAGGAAGTACAGTTCCAGCGCCTCTTCTTCGTTTTTCACATCGGCCGCCAGCCACTGTGGATCGAGTGGACGGTTCATCGCCTGCTGGATCAGCGTTTCCGCCTGTGAACCATAACCCGCCTGATGGATATTCTGCTCAATAGCGGCACGTTCGCGATCGTCAATATGACCATCGCTTTTGGCGGCGAACACTAACGCCGTCACCAAACGTTCAGCGCGCTGATCCACAGGTGTCTGCAACTGACCAAATTCCGGCTCATCCTGGTGCGTTTCACGCACACGCTGTTTGTATTTGTTCCATAGCACGGCGCCCGCTGCCGCACCGCCGCCGACCAGCAAGGCTTTGCCGCCATATTTGGTCAACAGGCTTCGTGTAGACTTGCTGGCCACCAGCAATCCCGCTAAACCACCCAGCGCGCCGGGTGCCAGCATATCGCTCAAACCACCGGCTTTGCCGTCGCCGCCCTTCTTCGCCAGCACCGACTGGATTTGCTGCAACCAATTGCTCATCGTTTAACTCCTGTTTAAGTTTCCGCGTTCCATGCTGCCGTAGCGAGTGTCAGGTAACGTCAGAGCGGGAAAAGTATGGCAAACCTGATGAAGGCGAATGCGTGAGTACGCAAACGTTTTCGTATATACTGCGCGCGCATTTTGACTGCTAAGGTGAAATTATGACGACTCTCGGAACCGCGCTGCGCCCTGCCGCAACGCGTGTGATGCTGTTAGGTTCAGGCGAATTGGGCAAAGAAGTGGCGCTGGAGTGTCAGCGTCTGGGTGTGGAAGTGATTGCCGTGGATCGTTATGCCGATGCCCCTGCGATGCACGTTGCACACCGTAGCCATGTGATCAATATGCTGGACGGTGATGCGCTGGCTGCGTTAATTGCGCTGGAGAAGCCGCACTTTGTGGTGCCAGAAATTGAAGCTATTGCCACTGAAAAACTGCTGGAACTGGAAGCACAAGGCCAGAAAGTGGTACCTACCGCGCGTGCTGCGCGCCTGACCATGAACCGCGAAGGTATCCGCCGTCTGGCGGCAGAAGAGTTGTCGTTACCGACTTCAACCTATCAGTTCGCTGACAGCAAAGAGAATTTCGTCGCAGCCGCCAATGAAATTGGTTTTCCGTGCATCGTTAAACCAGTAATGAGCTCATCGGGCAAAGGTCAGAGTTTCATCCGCGAAGCGAGCCAGCTGGATAAAGCCTGGGATTACGCGCAGCAAGGCGGACGTGCCGGTGCCGGTCGCGTGATCGTCGAAGGTGTGGTGAAATTTGATTTCGAAATCACCCTGCTGACCATCAGCGCAGTGGATGGCATCCATTTCTGCGCGCCGATTGGTCATCGTCAGGAAGATGGCGATTATCGTGAATCCTGGCAGCCACAGCAGATGACCGACCTGGCTCTGCAGCGTGCACAAGATATCGCCGCAAAAGTGGTGAAAGCATTAGGTGGATATGGTCTGTTTGGCGTTGAGCTGTTTGTCTGCGGTGATGAGGTGGTGTTTAGCGAAGTCTCGCCAAGCCCACACGATACCGGCATGGTGACGCTGATTTCTCAGGATCTGTCCGAGTTTGCTCTGCATGTGCGCGCGTTCCTCGGCTTGCCAATCGGTGGCATTCGCCAGTATGGCACGGCGGCTTCGGCGGTGATTCTGCCACAGCTGGCTAGCAACAATGTGCAGTTCGTGAACATCGAAGCGGCAT
>NZ_DAMDQC010000182.1:0-8458 GCF_032082325.1 Pantoea sp. CTOTU50773
CACGCCGGGGTGTACATTGCCGCCTGATGCTGGACTCCGCGGGCAGCGTGGCCTTTTTCCGCAGCCCATGGGCGAATATGATGCGCAATGCCGGTATCGACGTGGTTGAGGCGTTACAAGTGAGCCTGCTGCGTGTGTTCCTGCGCCGTATGGATTTGCGACAGCATCGTAAAGTGGTGCTCATCGATAACTATATTGCCTACACCGGCAGCATGAACCTGGTCGATCCTCGCTACTTCAAGCAGGATGCAGGCGTGGGCCAATGGATCGATTTGATGGCGCGTATGGAAGGGCCGGTCGCGACCACGATGGGCATCGTTTACGCCTGTGACTGGGAGATTGAAACCGGCAAACGCATTCTGCCGCCCGCGCCGGATGCCAACATCATGCCCTTTGAGCAGGAAAGCGGTCATATCATCCAGGTGATCGCTTCGGGGCCGGGCTTCCCGGAAGATATGATTCATCAGGCGTTGTTGACGGCGGTCTATTCCGCACGCGAACAGCTGATCATGACGACGCCCTATTTCGTCCCCAGTGACGACCTGCTGCACGCCATCTGCACCGCTGCGCAACGCGGTGTGGAAGTCAGCATTGTGGTGCCACGCCACAATGATTCGCTGTTGGTGGGCTGGGCCAGCCGCGCGTTCTTTACCGAGTTGCTGGAAGCAGGCGTAAAAATTTATCAATTTGAAGACGGTTTGCTGCATACCAAAAGCGTGCTGGTCGATGGACAGCTGAGTCTGGTCGGTACCGTAAACCTTGATATGCGCAGCTTGTGGCTTAATTTTGAAATCACGCTGGTGGTGGATGATGATGGATTTGGCAGCGATTTGGCCACGGTGCAGGATGACTATATCGCCCGCTCACGCCTGCTGGATGGTGCGCGCTGGGCTAAACGTGCGTGGTGGCAACGCATCGTTGAACGACTGTTTTACTTCTTTAGCCCTTTACTGTAAAACGAGCGACAAGATTACCGCCTCAGAGTAAGCAGGAATGACCATGGATTTAAATAATCGCCTTACCGAAGATGAAACGCTGGAACAGGCCTACGACATTTTTCTAGAACTGGCCGGTGATAACCTCGATCCGGCTGACATCATTCTGTTCAATCTGCAGTTTGAAGAGCGCGGCGGTGCGGAGTTGTTTGACCCGTCGGAAGACTGGCAGGAGCACGTCGATTTCGATCTCAACCCGGACTTCTTTGCGGAAGTGGTGATTGGTTTGGGTGAAGCGGACGGCGAGCCGATTACCGATGTGTTTGCGCGCGTGCTACTGTGCCGCGAGAAAGACCATAAGCTGTGCCACATTCTCTGGCGTGAATAATCGCTGACGCATAAAACAACGCCGGGCAATTGCCCGGCGTTTTCTTTTCGACCTTATAAGGGGTCGACCTTCAGACAGGATACTGCGTGGCGGAAACTGCCCTCCAGCAACGGACGCGTTTTCGCACACTCAGGTCCGGCAATCGGACAGCGAGTGCGGAATACGCAGCCCGAGGGCGGATTGATCGGTGAAGGCAGTTCACCCTCTAGTAGCTGGATCTGTTTGTTTTTTTCCAGATCCGGATCCGGAATGGGTACCGCAGACATCAGTGCACGGGTGTAAGGATGCTGCGGATTGTTGTACACCGAGTCATAAGTGCCTAACTCAACTGCATGACCGAGATACATCACCAGTACACGATCAGAGATGTGCTTCACCACAGCAAGGTCATGCGCAATGAAAATGAGCGATAATCCCATTTCACGTTGCAGCTGCTGCAGCAAATTCACTACCTGCGCCTGAATCGACACATCCAGCGCCGAAACCGGTTCATCGCAAATAATCAGCTTGGGTTCGAGGATAAGCGCTCGCGCAATGCCGATACGCTGACACTGACCACCGGAAAACTCGTGTGGATAGCGGTTGATGAGGTTAGGCAACAGTCCAACCTTCATCATCATGTTTTTTACCTTATCCTTCACTTCCTGCTTCGGCATTTTCGGATAATAGGTGCGCAGCGGCTCGGCAATGATGTCGCCAATGGTCATGCGCGGGTTCAGCGAGGCCAGCGGATCCTGGAAAATCATCTGGATATCGCTGCGCGCCTGGCGCCACTCATCCTGACTCTGCCCCAATAAATCACGTCCCAGCCAGGCCACACGACCGTCGGTTGCTTTCACCAGGCCGATGATGGCGCGTGCCAGGGTTGATTTACCACAGCCCGATTCGCCCACTACGCCGAGGGTTTCCCCCTCATACAAACGCAGGCTGACGCCATCCACTGCTTTCAGTGTTTTTGGCGGCTGCCAGAACCACTGTTTGCCGTCTTTAATATCGAAATGCACCTTAAGATCGGCGATTTCCAGTAAGACTTTCTTCTCTTCGATGACGGTGCTCATGCTAATTCCTCCACCGGTTTGAAGCAGGCACGCAGACGCCCTTCCGCGAAAGGCTCCAGCGGCGGTGACTTGGCACAAACGTCCATCGCAAAGGCGCAACGTGGCTGGAACGGACAGCCCTGTGGCAAGCGCAACAGGTTAGGCGGGTTGCCAGGAATGGTGGTGAGTGACTCACCCTCTTCCGCATCCAGACGCGGCACCGCACTCAGTAGGCCAATCGAGTAAGGATGCGCAGGCTGATAAAACACATCGCGTGCACGGCCATACTCCATGGTACGCCCGGCGTACATCACCAGCACTTTGTCACAGATACCCGCAACCACGCCGAGATCGTGGGTGATCATGATGATCGCGGTATTGAACTCGCGTTTCAGCTCGTTCAGCAGCGTCATGATCTGCGCCTGCACCGTCACATCCAGTGCCGTGGTCGGTTCATCAGCAATCAGCAATTTAGGACGACACAGCAGCGCCATGGCGATCATCACACGCTGACGCATGCCGCCAGAGAATTCATGCGGGAACATCTTCATGCGCTTGCGCGCTTCCGGCATTTTCACCGCATCCAGCATACGCACGGATTCTTCAAACGCCTGCGCGCTGCTCATGCCTTTGTGCAGCTTCAGCACTTCCATCAGCTGCTCGCCGACGCGCATGTACGGATTGAGCGAGGTCATCGGGTCCTGGAAAATCATCGCAATCTGCTCTGCGCGCAGCTTGTTCAGTTTGTTCTCCGGCAGGTTAAGGATCTCTTCACCGTTGAATTTTGCCGAACCGCCAATGCGACCGTTTTTTGCCAGCAGGCCCATCAGGGCGAAAGCGGTTTGCGACTTGCCCGATCCCGATTCGCCGACGATACCCAGGGTTTCGCCGGCACGAAGTGAAAAGTTAAGATCGTTGACTGCGGTGACATCACCATCGTGGGTGCCAAAGGTGACGCGCAGGTCTTTAACGTCCAGCAGCAGGTTACTGTTTCCCGCACGTGCAGCCATTGCTGGCTGAAATTCATGTATGGTCATCGGGAAACTCCTTAACGATCTTTCGGGTCGAGGGCATCACGCAGGCCATCGCCGATAAAGTTGAAACAGAACAGCGTGACCACGAGGAAACCCGCCGGGAACATCAACAACCAGGGCGAGACTTCCATGGAGTTGGCGCCGTCACTCAGGAGTGCGCCCCAACTGCTCAGTGGCTCTTGCGTACCCAACCCGAGGAAACTGAGGAAGGATTCAAACAGAATCATGCTGGGCACCAGCAATGAGGCATAGACCACCACCACACCCAGCACGTTCGGTACGATGTGACGTAGCACGATATTGAAGGTCGACACACCACCCACTTGCGCCGCTTCAATAAACTCTTTGCGCTTCAGGCCCAGCGTCTGGCCACGCACGATACGCGCCATATCCAGCCACGACACCATGCCGATCGCCACAAAGATCAGCAGGATGTTACGACCAAAGAAGGTCACCAGCAGGATCACGAAGAACATGAACGGGAAGGAATTGAGGATTTCCAGAATACGCATCATCACGGAATCGATTTTACCGCCGAGATAGCCCGCCAGTGAACCATACAGCGTGCCCACCAGCACCGCGATCAACGCGGAGGCAATGCCGACCATCAACGAGATACGACCGCCAATCGCCACGCGCACCAGCAAGTCACGTCCCGATGAGTCGGTACCAAACCAGTGGCCTGATACCGTATCCGGAGCGGCTGACATCATGGCCCAGTCGGTATCATCATATTTAAACTGCGACAACACCGGCGCTAATATCACGAACAGGGTAATCGCTAACAGCACCAGCAAACTGATCAGCGCAGCGCGGTTATGGATGAAGCGGCGACGCGCATCCTGCCACAGGCTGCGCCCTTCGACTTCCAGTTTTTCACTGAAGGCATCCAGAGCTTCGCTGTTTTTCTTACTTAACATCATGGGCGAACTCCACCATCAGTAACGGATTTTCGGATCGATGACGGCATACAGCACATCCACGATCGCATTGAACAGAATGGTCAGCACGCCGACCAAAATGGTCAGACTCATCACCAAAGAATAGTCACGGTTCAGGGCACCGTTAACAAACAGCTGGCCAATACCCGGCAGACCGTAAATCGATTCGATCACCATTGAACCGGTGATGATGCCGACGAATGCCGGCCCCATATACGAGAGCACGGGTAACATGGCAGGTTTCAATGCATGACGCAGTACGATACGGCGCAGCGGCAACCCTTTGGCGCGCGCGGTGCGAATAAAGTTGGAGTGCATCACTTCAATCATCGAACCACGCGTAATACGCGCGATGCTGGCGATATAGGCCAGAGACAGCGCCACCATCGGCAGCAGCATGTAATTCCACTGCCCACCGTTCCAGCCACCGCCCGGCAGCCAGCGCAAGGTGATCGCAAAAATCAGCACCAGCAGCGGTGCGACGACAAAGCTGGGTATCACGACGCCCGTCATGGCGACCCCCATCACCGCGTAATCCCACAAACTGTTCTGTTTAAGCGCGGCAATAACCCCTGCCGTCACGCCGAGGATCACCGCAAGGAAGAAGGCGGCGAGGCCGAGTTTGGCCGAAACCGGGAAGGCGTGGCCGACCAGATAGTTAACGGAGTAATCTTTGTACTTGAACGATGGACCAAAATCGCCGTGCGCCAGTTGCACTAAGTAGCTGACGTACTGTTTGCCGATCGGATCGTTCAGGTGATATTTGGCTTCGATGTTCGCCATCACTTCAGGCGAGAGCGTGCGCTCGCCGGTAAACGGACTGCCGGGTGCCAGTCGCATCATAAAGAAAGAGATGGTGATCAGGATGAAGAGCGTCGGGATCGCTTCCAGAAGCCGACGCAGGATGAATTTTAACATTGCCGTACCTACCAGGCTGTTGCTTCACAAAGTCAAAAAGGCGGCGCTACAGCGCCGCCACTGTCGATAGCCTGAGTGCTATTAATGTTTAATGATATACAGGTTTTTATCGAGGGTTTTATCCAGCGGATCATTACCGGTGTAACCACCCACGTACGGTTTCACCAGACGCGCGTTAACGTAGTAGTAAACCGGCACGATGGTGCTGTCTTTATCCAGAATCTGCTCAGCTTTCTGGTAATCCGCGACACGGGCTTTATCGTCCACCGCTTTCACAGCATCGTGGATCACTTTATCGAAGTCTGCGCTCTTATAGTGCGAGGTGTTACTGCTGCTGTCAGACAGCATGATGTTCAGGAACGAGGTTGGCTCGTTATAGTCTGCACACCAGGCCGCACGAGAAACATCAAAGTTGCCCTGATGACGGGTATCCAGGAAGGTTTTCCACTCCTGGTTCTCCAGTTTGATGTTCACGCCAATGTTCTTTTTCCAGATCGAAGACGCGGCGATAGCCAGTTTCTTATGCAGATCCGAGGTGTTGTACAGCAGGTTGAAGGTCAGTGGCTTGTCAGCCGTGTAACCCGCTTCAGCCAGCAGTTTTTTCGCTTCTTCGTTACGCTTGTTCTGATCCCATTTGAACCAGTCTGGCGGCAGCAATTCCATGCCGTCGGTGGCTGGCGGGGTAAAGCTGTACGCCGGTAACTGACCCTGCGCCAGCACCTTATTCACCATGATGTCGCGATCCAGACCCAGTTTCAGCGCAGTACGCACGCGCGGATCGGTGAATGGCGCTTTCTGGTTGTTGATTTCATAGTAGTAGGTGCAGAGATACGGCTTCACCATCAACTCTTTGCCGTTATCACGCTGCAGTTTTTTGAACAGCTCGATCGGCATGTTGTTGTAAGTGATGTCACTGCCGTTCTCAGAGAAGTAACGGTTCACGTCACTGACTTCTGAGTTGATCGGCAGGAAGGTCACTTTGTTCAGTACGGTGTGCGCGTTATCCCAATATTCCGGGTTACGTACGAGGGTGACACGTTCGTTGATGACGTGTGATTCCAGTTTAAAAGCACCGTTGCCCACCCAGTTTTGTGGCTGAGTCCACTGGTCGCCAAACTTATCGATAGCAGGCTTATATACCGGTGACATCACGGAGTTGATCAGCAGCTTGTAGAAATAAGGAACCGGCTCGCTGAGGGTCACTTCCAGCGTATGGTCATCAATGGCTTTCACACCCAGATCGGTGATCGGTTTTTTACCGGCGATGATGTCATCGACATTCAGGATGTGGCCGTATTGCGGATAGCTGGCGTAAGGAGAAGCGGTTTTAGGATCGACTAAACGCTCCCAGCTATAGACGAAATCTTGTGCCGTGACTGGCTCGCCATTGGACCATTTGGCATTTTTGCGCAGATGGAAAGTCCAGACTTTAAAATCTTTGTTTTCCCAGCTTTCTGCCACGCCCGGAATCGGTTTGCCATCGCTGTCGCTAATGATCAGACCTTCGTAGAGATCGCGTGCGATGTTGTCTTCCGGCACGCCTTCAATTTTATGCGGGTCAAGCGATTGCACTTCATCGCCATTACCACGTACCAGCTCCTGTTTTGCTGCCAATTCAACGCCTGCTGGCACTGCGGCCAAAGCAGCATTCCCTGCCAGTGCGCCGATTGCTGCAAGAACGCCTGCGGCAATCAGGCTTTTTTTCGTGATGTTGTTCATTACTTAGCTCCAGTTTTATTATCGTCACCGGGTCAGTGAACTGCCCGGCGTACCCCGTTTCCGGGAGATCTCTGCCTGTCTGAACAGAGACCACTACCACCCTTCAGGGTTTACCACGTTAATGTGCCGTCCGACTGTAGCGCCGGTTCCACACATTACTCAATGTTTCTTGATGTAATAGTATTTCAATGCCAGCATATCCTGCGGATCTTTACCGGTAAAACCGCCTACCCAGGGTTTCACCAGACGCACGCTGACGCGATAGTAAACCGGCACGATGGGCGAGTCCGTATCCAGCTGCGCTTCCGCCTGCTGATACAATGCGGCACGCTGTGTGTTATCGGCAGCCGTCAGAGTTTGCGCCATCAATTTATCGAAGGCATCGCTGTGATAGAACGCGGTGTTAATCGAGGAACCACTCAGCAGCATATTGAGGAAGGTTGAGGGCTCGTTATAGTCCGAGCACCAGGTGGCACGCACCACGTCGTATTGCGCCTGATGACGCGTCTCCAGCAGCGTTTTCCACTCCTGATTTTGTAGCGTCACCTCGGCACCGAGGTTCTTTTGCCACATCGAGGCGGCGGCGATAGCCTGCCGTTTATTCTGCTCAGAGGTGTTATACAACAGCGTGAAACGCAGCGGGTGCTGAGCATTAAAACCGGCATCGGCCAGCAGTTGTTTGGCACTGGCGTTACGTTCGGCCTGGGTTTGCTTCGACCAGGCAGGGGCTTCAGGCGAGATGCCGTGCGTAAATGGCGGCGTCAGCGCATAGGCGGGGATCTGCCCCTGCCCCATGATCTTGTCGGCGATGATGTCACGATCAAGCGTCAGCTTCAGCGCTGTACGAACTCTTGCATCATCAAACGGTGCTTTCTTGTTATTCATTTCATAGTAGAAAGTGCAGAGCACAGGGCTGACTTTGACCTGGTTACCTAAATCCTGCTGCAACTTCTTGAATAAATCCGGTGGCACCACGCTGTTGGTCATATCTGTGCCACCGCTGCGATAGCGATTGATATCACTGTTCTCGGAGCTAATCGGCAGAAAAACGCCCTCATCAATCACGCTTCGCGCATTATCCCAATATTGCGGATTACGCTTCAGAACGATCTTTTCATTCACCACCCAGTCAGCCAGCGTGTAGGCACCATTTCCCACATAGTTCTGCGGTTGGGTCCACTGCTCGCCGAATTTTTCAATCGCCGAGCGATACACCGGCTTCATCGCGGTATGGGCCAGCATGTCGACAAAATAGGGAACAGGCTCAGTGAGTGTCACTTCGAGGTGATGCGCATCAATTGCTTTCACGCCCAGTGAATCCGGCGAGGCTTTGCCCGCCAATATGGCGTCGATGTTGGCGATATGGGCAGCTTGCAGATAACTGGCCTAGGGTGAAGCTGTTTTCGGATCGGCCAGACGCTGCCAGCTGTACACGAAATCTTGCGCGGTGACGGGTTCACCGTTGCTCCAGCGCGCATCTTCACGC